>JAVHWG010000325.1:0-12534 GCA_032159965.1 Mycobacterium sp. | reverse complement strand
TGCTACGTCGACCCCTACCTACCGATCGAGAGCTTCAAGCGCCGCGACGAGGCGCGTGTGAAACTCGTTGCGCTGGTGCAGGAAATCATGGACGGGCGACTTGCGAACCCGCCGAAGGACAAGAGCGATCGCGACATGCTCGACGTCCTGGTGTCGATCAAGGACGAGGACGGCAACGCCCGCTTCTCCGCCGACGAGGTCACGGGCATGTTCATCTCGCTGATGTTCGCCGGACACCACACCAGCTCCGGCACGTCGGCGTGGACGCTGATCGAGCTGATCCGCCACGCTGACGTCTACGCCGAAGTGCGCGCCGAACTCGACGAGCTCTACGCCGACGGTCAGGAGGTGAGCTTCCACGCGCTGCGCCAGATTCCCAAGCTGGACAACGTCGTCAAGGAGACGCTGCGCCTGCATCCGCCGCTGATCATCCTGATGCGAGTTGCCAAGGGCGAGTTCGAGGTTGCGGGCTTCCCGATTCACGACGGCGACTACGTTGCGGCTTCGCCCGCGATCTCGAACCGGATCGCGGAGGACTTCCCCGATCCGGACGCGTTCAATCCCGACCGGTACAACAAGCCCGAGCAGGCTGATGTGACGAACCGGTGGACGTGGATCCCGTTCGGCGCCGGCAGGCACCGCTGCGTCGGTGCTGCATTCGCGACGATGCAGATCAAGGCGATCTTCTCGGTACTGCTGCGGGAGTTCGAGTTCGAGATGGCTCAGCCGCCGAACAGCTACCGCAACGACCACTCCAAGATGGTCGTGCAGCTCCAGAAGCCCGCCAAGGTGCGCTACCGCAAGCGACAGTCATAGAGGTTGTTGGCAATGGGATTTCGGATCGACGTGGACCTGGACCTGTGTCAGGGACATGCCATGTGCGAACTCGAGGCCCCCGACTACTTTCACGTACCCAAACGAGGCAAGGTCGAAATTGTCGACGCCAGCCCGCCCGAGGACGCCAGAGCTGAGGTCGAGCGGGCGGTCGATATGTGCCCAACGCAAGCACTACTGCTTTCCGACATTGCGGAGGAGAGCAAAGCGGACCGGGAAGAAGAAAGGGAACACTGACATGGCGACGTTCGCGCGCGAGGATCTCGACAAGTGGGTCGAACAATGGCTGGAGGCCAACCGCGACTGTGAGAAGAAGGGCGACTGGAAGCCGTTGGCCGACTTCTACACCGAAGACGCTACGTACGGCTGGAACATCGGCCCGAAGGAAGACGTCATGTGCGTGGGCCGTGACGAGATCCGCCACGTCGCGCTGGGTCTGGAGATGGAAGGCCTGGAGAACTGGGTCTACGAGTACCAGAAGGTGCTGGTGGACGACAAGCAGGGCGAGATCGTCGGCTTCTGGAAGCAGATCGTCAACAAGGGCGACGGCACCAAGGATGAGATCTACGGAATCGGTGGAAGCTGGTTTCGGCTGGGCGGCGACCTCCTCATCGAATGGCTGCGCGACTTCTTCGACTTCGGCCACGTGGCGTACATGTTCGGCAAATTGATCGAGTCCGGCGACCTCAGCGCGGGGATGCAGCGGCGCATCGAGCGCTCGCTGGCGGGCGAGAAGCTTCCGGGCTACTACCCGCTGGGGGAAGCTCCCGCGCCGATCTGGTGATCACACCCTCACGCGGGAAGCTGACCAAGCACCCGCTTGGTTGGTCTGTGATCTGACTTACTAATGTGTCTTGTACGGCATCCGAAGGAAAGCAGGAAAGATGAAGACCAAAGGCGCTCTCATCTGGGAGTTTAACCAACCGTGGTCGATCGAGGAGATCGAGATCGGCGACCCCGTCAAGGATGAAGTCAAGATCCAGATGGAAGCGTCCGGGATGTGCCATTCCGACCACCACCTGGTCACCGGTGACATCCCGATGGCGGGATTCCCGGTGCTCGGTGGACACGAGGGCGCGGGCGTCGTCACCGAGGTCGGCCCAGGCGTCGAGGACGTCGCGCCCGGCGATCATGTCGTGCTGTCGTTCATCCCGTCGTGTGGGGCGTGCCCGTCCTGTCAGGCGGGACTGCGCAACCTGTGTGATCTCGGTGCCGGTCTGCTCGGCGGTCAAGCCGTCTCCGACGGCACCCACCGCATCCACGCCAAGGGGCAGCCCGTCTTCCCGATGACGCTGCTCGGGACGTTCAGCCCCTACATGGTCGTGCACAAGAGTTCGGTCGTGAAGATCGATCCGTCGATCCCGTTCGAGGTGGCCTGCCTGGTGGGCTGCGGTGTCACCACCGGTTACGGCTCGGCCGTCAAGGCCGGCGACATCCGCCCGGGAGACGACGTCGCCGTGATCGGCGTCGGGGGCGTCGGAATGTCGGCGGTGCAGGGCGCAGTCAACGCCGGCGCACGCAACATCTTCGTCATCGAGCCCGTGGAGTGGAAGCGCGACGCGGCCCTGAAGTTCGGCGCCACGCACGCCTACCCCGACACCGATGCGGCGTTCGGAGGCATCGCGGAGGCCACCCACGGTCTGATGGCCAAGCAGGTCATCGTCACCGTCGGTGAGCTCAAGGGTGCCGACGTCGACACCTATGTCAACCTCACCGCCAAGGGCGGCACTACCGTGGTCACCGCCATCGGCAGCTTGCTCGACACCAATGTCTCGCTGAACCTCGCGATGCTGACACTGATGCAGAAACGGTTGCAGGGCACCATCTTCGGCGGTGGTAACCCGCACTTCGACATTCCGCAGTTGCTGTCGATGTACAAGGCGGGCAAGCTCAACCTCGACGACATGATCACCCGGCAGTACAAGCTGGAGCAGATCAACGACGGCTATTCCGACATGTTGGAAGGCCGCAACATCCGTGGCGTGATCCGCTTCACCGACGCCGACCGCTGATAGGAAATTGCCGTGTCGGAGCAGACAATTCAGCAATCCCCTGCGCTTGCAGCCTCGCACGCATCATGGCGGTGCGTGCAGGCAGGTGACCGCGAAGGCTGGCTGGCGTTGATGGCCGAGGACGTCCTCATCGAGGACCCGATCGGTGAGTTCGCCACCAACCCCGATGGCAACGGCATCAGAGGCCGGGAGGCCGCGGGCGGGTTCTTCGACCGGACTATCGCCATCAGCACGGCGACCATCACCTGCGAGGAGACGTTTCCGTCCAGTTCGGCGAACGAGATCGCTCATATCCTGGTGCTGCACAATAAATTCGAAGGCTTCAGCAGCACCGTACGTGGTGTTTTCACCTACCGCGTCGACGACGCCGGACTGCTGACCAACCTTCGCGGCTACTGGAATCAGGACGCCATGAAGATCGAGAAGAGCTAAGCGCTCAGCAGCATTCGGGCGGACCTCTCCAGACGGTCGGCGATCTCGGAGTAACTCACATAACCCATGCCCGCGTGGACCAGGGCTCCGGTGTAGAGGAGCTCGAGTGCCTCGAGAAGGCCCGGCGTCGTTTCGGCTCCCACGGCGTCGACCAGCCGACCCCGGATCTCCCGCGCGATACGGTCGCGAAGATGCTCGACGTCAGGGTCCCGCCCGAGGAGCGCATTGGTCACCGCGCCCGCGAACTCCGGTTCGTCGGCAACCAACAGAGCAATGTGGCGCAACACCGCGATCAAGCGTTCGGCGGGGGCCTGTTCACTCGGGGGTGAGATCGAAGACGCCAACCGCCGCCAGAACACTTCAGCGACGAGGTGCTCTTTGGAGGAGAAGTACGTGTACGCGGTCGCGGCACCCACGCCAGCCTCAGCCGCCACCAATCGGATTGTCAAGCCGCCGAAGCCTTCTCGCGCCAGCACCGTCAGCGCGGCGCTACTCAGTCGCGCAATGGTGTCGGCCTGCTTGGCGGTGAGCCGGCGCCGGGTCGACTCCCTGGACACCGAGTCGGACACGTGTCCAGACACTACTACACACCCTGGGCGCGGGCAATCGGCCGCAACTACTAGGTTCGGGTGCATGACGAATGCCGAAACAGCCTCCGAATTCGCCGGTCGCTCGGACAAGCCTCGCTCCGAAGCCGCCGAGCGTCTGTTCGCGTTGGCCGAGCACGTCACCGGGTTCATGCCCGCCGACGAGGGAGACGCCCTATACGCCGCGGCGGTGCGCTATCTCGACCACGGCGTCGCAGTCGAAATCGGCACCTACTGCGGCAAGTCGACGCTGATGCTCGCGGCGGCCGCCCAGCAACGCGACAGCGTGCTGTTCACCGTCGACCATCACCACGGCTCCGAAGAACACCAAGCAGGATGGGAATTCCACGACACATCGATGGTCGACACCGTGACCGGCAGATTCGACACGCTGCCGACACTGCGCCATACCCTCGACGAGGCCGACGTCGACGACCACGTCGTAGCCATCGTCGGAAAGTCGACGACGGTTGCCAAGGGGTGGCAGACGCCGCTGCAGTTCCTCTTCATCGACGGCGGGCACAGCGAAACGGCGGCGCAGGCGGACTTTGACGGCTGGGCGAAATGGGTGAGAGTTGGCGGCGCACTTGTGATCCACGACGTCTTTCCAGACCCGCGCGACGGTGGACGGCCACCGTTCAACATCTACCGCCGCGCAATCGACAGCGGTCAATTCCGCGAAGCGTCGGCGCTGGGCTCGCTACGGGTACTGGAGCGGGTGGACGGCGAGGTCGGTGTGCTGCCGTAGTCAGGCAGCACACTCGCAGTCGAGCTCAGCATCGAGGCCGAGCGGCAAATCGTCACCGCGGAACAGGCCGCTTGCCGGCGTGGCGCCTGACAGCGCATCGGCGGCCAGGATCATCGCCGCGCCTGTCCACGTCGTGCGCTCTTCGGGCCACCGCTTGCCGTCTGCGAAAACCAGTCCAGTCCAGTAAGACCCATCGGTCTCACGTAGGTGCTGCATTGCTGAGAACTGTTCGCTCGCTTGGCGATTGAATCCCATTGCATCCAGGGCGATCACCAGCTCGCAGGTCTCCGCCCCGGTCACCCAGGGCCGGTCATCCACGCAGCGAATGCCCAATCCGTCGACGACGAAATCGCTCCAGCGCCCTTTGAGGCGGTCGACTGCCACGGGACCCCGCAGTGCGCCCCCGAGGATCGGGTAGTACCACTCCATCGAGTAGCGGTCCTTCTCGACGAAGGCGTCAGGATGATCGACGATCGCATGGCCCAGCCGTCCGAGGGCGATCTCCCACTCGGGCTGAGGCTCGCCCATGAAGTCAGCAAGCGCTACCGCGCACCGAAGACTGTGGAATATACTCGCGCAGCCCGTCAGCAGTGCCTCATTGAGTGGACCGGTTTCGCTCCTGGCCCAGACGATTTCGCCGTATCCGGTCTGCAGGTCCAGGACAAAGTTGATTGCCGCGTTAACCACCGGCCACATCACCGTCGCGAACGCGCGGTCCGCGGTGACCAGTACGTGATGCCAGACCCCGGCGGCGATGTAGGCACAGAAATTGGTGTCGCTGTTGGCGTCCTCTACTGCCCCCGCCCGCAGTTGAAGCGGCCACGACCCGTCTGCCCGTTGCATCTGCCTGCACCACTCGAACGCCGCTCGCGCCGGGCCGAGCAGCCCGGCAGTCGTCAGTGCCATCGCGCATTCCACGTGATCCCACGGGTCCGTGTGGCCACCCGTGAACCACGGTATGGCGCCTGACGACTCCTGCGCCGCCGCGATCGACAGCGCCGTCTGCCGGCACTGATCTTGCGTCAAGACGCCCGGAACGGACGGCAGGTCATGTGCCCATCTCATGCGGTTCCCCGTGTCGCGTCGTGGGCAACGGTCGCGACCCGGGCAGCTTCGGCTTTGACGAAGTACATCGCAACACTCTTGCCCACAATGGGATTGAGGACCGACTCCGCCACCCGGGTGACCCTTGGGCGCTGCATCAGGTCCCAGACGAGCATCCTGTGGTACGCCGTCACCACCGGATGGTCAGGACGTGACACGCCGACCGCACACTTCAGCCACCAGAACGGCGAGTGCAGGGCGTGAGCGTGATGAGCATGCGTGAATGTCATCCCGGCGCCAACGAGTTTCGCGCGCAGCTCGCTGGCCCGGTAAATGCGGACGTGGCCGCCATCGTTGCTGTGATACTCGTCGGACAGCCACCAACACACCTGTTCAGGAAGCCATCGCGGAACCGTTACCGCAAGTGTGCCACCCACTTTCAACACGCGGATCAGCTCTGCAATGGCTGCGCTGTCGTCGGGAATGTGTTCGAGGATCTCGGAAGCGATCACGCAGTCGAACGTCTCGTCGGGATACGGCAATGCCAGTGCGTCACCCACGACGGCATCGGCGGTCGCCGAGGGAGGCGCCTCACCGTTCTCACCCATAGCCGTCAGGATCTCGCGCACGCCGTCGAGTTCAGCCGCGTCCTGGTCGAAGGCGATCACGTCTGCGCCACGGCGATACGCCTCGAAGGCGTGCCGCCCCGCGCCGCATCCGACGTCGATGACATTGGCGGCGGGACCGACCCCCAAGAAATCGAAATCCACCGTCAGCATGACGTTCTCGCGATCGCACGTTCGTAAACCCGGACCGTCTGAGCCGCAACCGATTCCCAGCTGAAGACGTCGACGGCACGTCGTCGGCCCGCATCACCCATGCGGCGGCGCTTTTCGGGGTCGTCAAGAAGATGTGCCAGGGCAGAGGTCAACTCGCCGATGTCAGCGGGCTTCACGAGTTCCGCGCACGCCCCGTCGGTGCCTAGAACCTCCGGCAACGCTCCGACGCGGCTCGCGACGACCGGCGTTCCGCTGGCCATGGCTTCGACGGCGGGCAACGAGAACCCCTCGTACAGCGACGGGATGCACGCGACTTCCGCCGAGGCGAACAACGCGGCGAGCTCCTCGTCGGGCAATCCGCTGGCGACACGGACGATGTCGCTGATACCCAGTTCGGCGATCAGCTTGTGGGTCGGGCCGTTGGTTTCAACCTTGGCGACCAGCCGAAGTTCGATGTCACGTTCGACGCGAAGCCGGGCCACCGCGTGCAGCAGCGTCGAAATGCCCTTCAGCGGGATGTCTGCGCTCGCGATTGCGATGATCCGGCCGGGCACCCGCGGTTGCGAAGACGGCCGGAAGCGTTCCGTGTTCACACCCAGCGGAACGACGTGCAACTGGTCGGTCGTCACTCCGAAGTCCAGCGCGATGTCCTCAGCCGATGACGACGACACGGTCAGCAGCTCTGGAATCTGGCGGGAGACTCGCTGCTGCATCTTCAAGAAGCCATACCATCTGTGCACTAACGGCTTTCGCCACCAACTTGCTGCTGCCAAGTCGAGTAGACGGTCGCGGGTGATCGGATGATGAACGGTGGCGACCACAGGTAGCCCGGTGGCCGCGATCTTGAGAAGGCCGGTGCCGAGGCTCTGATTGTCGTGGACGATGTCGAAGTCGCCGGCCCGGTCGGCGAGCACGCGCGCGGCCCGCAGACTGAACGTGCGCGGCTCAGGGAAGCCGGCCGACCACATTGTGGCGAGCTCGAGTAGATCGATGCCGGACTTGATTTCGTTGGGCCAGGGCACCCTGAACGGGTCGGGTTCGCGGTACAGATCCAGGCTGGGCACTTCAGTGAGCCGCACCCGCGGATCAAGTAGTTCCGGGTACGGCGGCCCGGAGAAGATCTCCACGTCGTGGCCGAGCTCGACCAGACCGTGGCTGAGATGGCGGACGTAGACGCCCTGCCCTCCGCAGTGGGTTTTACTGCGATAGGACAACAACGCGATCCGCATACTCATTCTCTTTTCCGCCGGCCAAAGACTGTCCAACTAGCGCGATGGCACCCTTGTTCGAATCTGCCATACGGGTTCCGGGGATCCGGTCTGGGGCGTGTGCAGCGACATTCCCGCAGGTGAACCGGCCAGGAGGGTCAACGGATCCGATGCCCGGCAAGAGGCGCACGATAGCTGGACATGTGTCCAGACTATAGTTTCGCGCGTATCGGGCGCAACGCGGAACGGAGCTGCGGTGGTGGAAGAGGGCCTGATGGGAGGCCGCGCCGCGGTGGTCGTCGGTGGCAGCCGCGGGATCGGCAGGCAGGTATCACAGCTGCTCGCCGGCAGCGGAGCGGCCGTCGTGGTGAACGGCCGCGATCCCGGGGCCGCAGATGACACGGTGGCGGAGATCCGCCGTGACGGCGGACGAGCGCTCGCCCATGCCGGCTCTCCCGCGGACGAAGCCACGGCCGCCGCACTGATAGGAAGGTGCCTGGAAGAGTTCGGCCGGCTCGACATCTTGATCAACTGTGCTGGGATAGCCGGACGCCACAACTCATCGATCCTCGACGTGACCACCGCAGAGTTCGCCGAGTTCCTGGACTCGCACCTGTGGACCGTCTTCCAGACGTGTCGGGCCGCGGCGCCGGTGATGGTCGAACAAGGCAGCGGCACGATCATCAACACGAGCTCGTTCGCGTTCCTCGGGGACTACGGAGGCACCGGGTACCCCGCGGGCAAGGGTGCGGTCAACAGTTTCACGATGGCCATCGCCGGCCAGCTCAAACCGCACGGTGTGCGGGCGAACGTCGTCTGCCCCGGCGCCAAGACACGGCTGTCCACGGGTCCGGAGTACGAGGCCCACATCGGCGACCTGCACGTGCGCGGACTGCTTGACGACACAAGCAAGGCGGTTGCGCTGGACGCGCCGCCGCCCGAATACGCTGCACCGGTCTACGCCTACCTTGCCAGCGACATGGCCGCAGGGATCACCGGCCAGGTCTTCGTGGCGGCCGGGGGATTCGTTGGCCGCTTCGAGCGACCAGTACAGACGCTGATCGCATACCGCGACCACACCGACTCACCCCCGTGGTCGGTTGCTCAGATACATCGAATGGTCACCGAGGAGAAGCACTGATGCTGGACATCGTCGACGACGACCGCGTACGCACGTTGACCTTCAACCGGCCGGAAGCGCTGAACGCGTTCAGCGAGGCTCTCTGCAGCGCCGTCAGGGACGCGCTGTCAGCGGCCGCCGACGATCCGGATGTCGCTGTGGTGGTGCTGACCGGCGCAGGACGGGCATTCAGCGCGGGGGCTGACCTTGTTGAGATGCAGGAGACGATCAGCAACCCACGTGAGTCCGGTGATCAGGGGGCCCAGCACGGCTTCTTTACGATGATCCAAACCCTGAGCACGTTCCCAAAGCCGTTGATCTGCGCCGTCAACGGTGTCGGCGTCGGCATCGGCGCGACGATACTGGGCTACGCCGACTTGGCATTCATGTCGTCCGAGGCGCGACTGAAGTGCCCGTTCACCAGCCTGGGTGTCGCTCCGGAGGCAGCGTCGTCGTACCTGTTTCCGCGCCTGGTCGGCCGCCAGAGTGCGGCGTGGATACTGATGTCCTCCGAGTGGATCAGTGCCGACGAGGCGCTGGCCATGGGCCTGGTGTGGAGGGTGTGTTCACCGGCCGAGTTGCTCGCGGAGACCTATCAGCACGCACGAGTGCTTGCCTCCAAGCCCATTCCGAGCTTGATGGCCGTTAAGAGAACGATCATCGCACCGCTGCTGCTACACATCGAGGCGGCTGTGGCACGAGAGACTGCCTGCTTCGCGGAGTTGATCGGTGGCGCGGCCAACGCCGCCGCACTTTCGGAGTTCACGTCTCGCGGCTGAGCGGGTTGCTTCGGTAGTGCCCCGTTTTACAGGATCTCCGTCCTCAAAGTGTGGCGACGCCGGACACAGCGTCCGGATGGGTTAAAAAGCGGACGATCTCAAAATGGACCGCCCGGTATACGGAATGCCGTCCATTTCAAAAAGCAAAAAGGAATTGTTTGGTTTATTAAGTAACCGTTTATAAGTTACGGGTCGGGATTATGGATGGCCTTACGTAGCAATCATCGGCAAAGGGCGTTGAGTTCATTGCAACGGTATGCGTATCGGGTGTCCAGCTGTACCTACCCCGGCTTGCGGTCGTGTACAGGCGCATCTTTACACTGGGAGCAGGACCAGAGCAGATGCTCTGGCCTCGCGCACCGCGACCCGCTGTGGCAACAACTGTCGTTGGCATCAATTTGCGCAAAACCCCACGCAGCTATTTGATATTCGACAGACTAAGCAAATGCGGCTGACCGTTATTGGCTAAGCCGCCTCCAATAAAGCAGGCAGAGGGAAGAGGTGCAGATCGGTTCGGAACGCGCCACACTTTAATGAACGTAAGCGTCAATTAAAGTTTGCGTCCCGCTGGGGAATCAAGACCCCGGACCGTCCTAGCCACATCCCGGGAAGGAACCGCGATGGGTAACGCTCAGTACATCGGGCGAGTCGGCGCGCTAGCCGTGGTGCTAGGCATCGGGGCAGCTGTAGCAAATACTCCCGGAGTCGCGTGGGCGCTGCCAGCTACCGACGGTTCAGGGACAGATGCTCCGTCGACGACCGGTACCGGGTCGACGACGACGGGCACCACCACGGGCACCACGCCGTCCACGACAACCGGCTCAACGACGTCCACGACCTCCACGGGCTCGACCACCGCTTCGGGCTCGGCAACCACCGGTTCGACCGGTGGCCAGGGCACGCCGCCCGCCGGCGCTTCGGATACCGACGATTCGAAGTCGACACGCGTGAAGAGCAGGGGCGGCGCGCAGTCGAAAGCCAAGCTGACCGCGCCGGCTCTTGGCCTCGGCGGCGACAACCAGAAGTCGACATATTCGAGCCCGGACGCCGGCGCGAAGCCGTCGTCGCGGCTGTCCACCGGGGCGACGTCCGATGTCGGCAGCCCACCGAATACTGCAGCGGCTCTGCAATCGGTGCGACCGTTCCGCGCGCTCCCTCGCAATCTCGTTGCAACGGTTCTCGGCGGGGCATCGGCCTCGACGTCCGAGACAACTCTGGCCACGCAATCGCAACAACGCACACTCACGACCGACACGGCGGCAACACAAACCAGCGCCGGTCAAGTAGACGCGAAGGCCGGCACCTCAACGGTCAAGTCGCCACCAGCCAATCTGCTGACGACCGCCGTTTCAGGCGTCCTGGCGTGGGCGGGACTGACCCCCAACGCCGATGCCAACCCGACGACACCGGTTGAGTCCCCCACACTGTGGGCATTGCTGGCGTGGGCGCGACGCCAGACCGGACAAACCATCACGACCCAAGCGTCGCCGACCACCCCTGACGCGACGCTCAACAGTCAAAGCACCGGCACCCAGAGCGCGCGGAGCTTCTCCACTCTTGCCACGGCGGCGGTGGTCAACACCGCCCCGACGGCGTCGCCCACGCAAACCGCGCCCAATCAGACGACCGGCGCCATCACGGGATCGATCAACGGAGCCGACGCCGAGGGAAACACGCTGACCTACTCGGTGGCAGGGACGCCACCGGCCAGCGGCGCGGTCGCTGTGAACGCGACAACTGGTGCGTTCACGTACACGCCCACGCAGGCGGCCCGGCTGGCGGCCGGACAAACCGCAGCCGCGGACTTCGACAGCTTCACGGTTTCGGTCAGCGACGGCCAGACGCCCACCTCGGTGACCGTCAGCGTGCCGGTGCTGCCGGCGGTCGTCTCGTCGACGACGACCAAGCAGGTCGGTTCGAACCCGATGGGAGTCGCGGTCTCTCCGACCAAGACCTACGTTGCAAATTTGGGCAGCAACACGGTGTCGGTCATCGACCGGACGAGCGGAGCGGTGACCACCATCAGCGTTGTCGCGACGCCCACCGCCATCGCACTGAGTCCGGACGGCACCCGCGCGTATGTGGCCGGCAACAACGGAGTGTCGGTGATCAACACCGCTACCAACACCGTGGTGGGGTCCTACACCACCGGCGGCGGACAGGCATACTCAATCACGGTCGCACCCAATGGCCAGCGCGTATACGTCGCCATGGCGGGCACCAACAAGGTAGCCGTGCTGAACACGACCTCGACGACGCCGACCCTGGTGGCCACCGTGGCGGTCGGCAGCATCCCGGCGGGCATCGCGGTGTCCGCCGACGGCACCCGTGTGTACGTCACGAACTACGGCAGCAACACCATGTCGGTGATCAACACCGCCACCAACACCGTGATCAAAACGATTTCCCCCGGAGCCAACCCGGAAGGGGTCGCCGTCTCCCCCGATGGCACGCGGGTCTACGTCGCCAATCTCGGGTCCAACAACGTCACGGTGATCAACCCGACTGCCACCACAACGACCGTGGCCACCGTCGCCGTCGGCACCAATCCGCTCGGTCTGGCGATTAGTCCCGACGGCAGCGTCGTCTACACAGCCAACGGCAACGACACCGTCTCGCTCATCAACACCAAGACCAACGCCGTGATCACCACCGTCACGATTGATACCGCACCCGAAAACAACTGGCACGGAATCGGAATCAGCCCCGACGGCAACCAGATATACGTTGGCGACATGGCCGATGCCTCAGTGCGCAGCTTCACACTGAACCGGGGCAACACCGCCCCGATCGCGGGCACCCCGACGGTCGGCAGCCCGAGCGGCACGAACGGCGCGGTCACCGGGACGCTGAATTTCCGGGACGTGGACGGGGACACCCTGACCTACAGCGTGCCCAGCCAGCCCAGCAGCGGCAACGTGGTCGTCACTGCGGCAGGCGGATTCACCTACACCCCGACCACCGCGGCGCGCAATGCCGCCGCCCTGACGC
>JAVHWG010000301.1:0-15512 GCA_032159965.1 Mycobacterium sp. | reverse complement strand
TTTGTGTCTATGAGCGGCTACTACTGTCAGGACTAAGGTTGCAGAGAATCGGTCCAAAATACGGTTTGAGCTGCGCATATATCCTTTTTTGCCGCCAGGTTGTGGTCCTGGAGGTCGCGGGTTCGAGCCCCGTCACTCACCCCAAAGGGACGGCCGCCGGAGCAATCTCGGTGGCCGCTCCGGTTGTGGAGTCAGCTTGGAGTTGCGGCTGATCCTCCCCCGCGTGACTTGATTGGTGTCAGCCGCCGTGCTGTGTCTTGTAGTACATGTAGTACGCGTAACCGAACAGAGCCCCCAGCACCAGCACCACGACCAGCACCGTCTTGATCCACACCCGGCCCGTCGTCTTCATAGCTCTGTTCTCGGGCGCGTCCTGGGGCGCGGACATGGTGACGGGGAAGCCGAGCGCGGTCAGGATGCTGGCGGCGGCCTCCTGACCACCTGGGTCGATATGAAGATCTCCGCCGTCGCGGGTAACGAGTTCGACCGTCAAGGGGAACGACGGCGTCGTTATGTTGAAGCTGTAATACCCGAAGCTGGATCTGTAGCCGGAGTTGCGAATCGTCCGTTTCTCGAAGGCCGGCCTGATGTACGCCTGCGCGATGTCCTCGCGCCGTGCCCATGGCGCGCCATCGGCGTAGATGCCGCTTTGGTCGACGTGCAGGGCGACCGAGCGGAATTTCGGTTTAAACGAACGCGACAACATCAGCGGGTAGATCGCGAGCATCGCCGCAGCGGCCATGTAGGCCGCGGTCCTCTTCGTGTCCCTGGGAATGGGGAGCAGTACCAATGCTGCGGCCACAAGCAGCAGTAGGGTCCCGGCGGCCCAGAACACCCGCTTGGTCTGAGTGTTCTTCATCATGAGGTTGGCCGGTCCGTCAAACATGGAACGAAATCCTACGTGTCGGCCTCTGCTGCGTCGGGGTTTGCTGCGAACTCGCATTTCGGTGCCCGATGAAGATCGACGGAACATGCCCGATGCTGGCGATGCACAGTGCGACAGCGTAATTCACAGTGATTACCAGACTACTGTGACGGACGCACAGATTGACCCGCCGGCAAATATGTGTGCCGTGAGCCATCCCCGACGCAGTCAGATCGCAACTGCGATCAGAGAGGACCGGCGGTGGTCCATTTTCCAAGAATTTCACAAGGCGACTGCCGGATCCTTGGCCGCAACGGATCCACCGAGGTCGAGAGCCGCGAAAGGAACAACCCGTGAAGCGAGTGACTGTTCGGATGGCAACGGCGGTGCTGGTGTCAGGCGGTATCGGCCTGGCGGCCTTTGGGCTGGGCGCAGGCACCGCGTCGGCAACAGGCATGCCGTACTGCCCCGGCGATCCGCCGAACTGGGCACCGGGCGGGCCACCCAGGACGAGCTTCGTGCACTGGGACTGGAATGTATGCCACAACTACCACTACGGCCCGACTGGCGTGGTTGACGAGGACACAGGCGTGGTCTGGCCATATCCCGACGGGCCGATTGCGCCCGCTGGGCCGCAGGCGCCCCCGGCGCCCGCACCGGGCTGCCCGCCCTGGGCGACGATCTTCAGCGGGCCGGCACAGTGCGGCGGCCTATGAGCGGTGGAACTAAGCCGGATCAGATGACGCCTGGCATCCTAAATGGGCGGCTGTGGTCTCGTCGCCAACGTGTTCCGGCGTGGCTGCCTCAGCTTTTTCGGCACCCTGGATTTCGCTGTTCACTGCTCCCGTAGATAGAACGGGTCGCCGTTGACGGTGATGGCGGTGTTGTTAACCCAGATGACATTGAAGTAGACAGGCGCGCGCTGAAACTGCTGATCGCTCATGATCGTGAGGATGCCGCCGCCGGAGGTCGCGTTCCACGAGCATGACCCTGACGTAGTTATCTGGCCGTACCCATCGGCGAGGGAGCATTGGCCGCCTTGGGTCACCAGTAGCTGTTCCCCGCCGTCGGGGGTAGTCCAGAATCCGAACGGTGGAGGCGACTCCGCTTGCGCTACACCGGCGCTCGCAGCTAGCAGGCCTGCCCCCAGCACCGCAGCCGCGAAGAATTTCGAGTCGCGCATTCCGCCCCCAAATCCGTGCATATCGGCAAACACGAAGCCTAGGCGCGGCACGAGGTCGGCGCGTGTGTTTCGCTCTGAGCGGTGGAACTAAGCGCCGGATCAGATATTGGCGTTGCCGGCTTTCCACTGGTCCCAGGGAACATTCCAGTCACCGAGGCCGTCGGTGCCGGGCAGGATCGCGCCCAGCGTGTTGCTGACCTCGACGATGTCGCCGCGTTTGGTGTTGTTGTAGAACCAGACCGCGTTACTGGGACTGACGTTCAGACAGCCGTGACTGGTGTTGGTATTGCCCTGTGCACCCACCGACCACGGCGCCGAGTGCACGTAGATCCCGCTGTAGGAAATCTGCGTCGCCCAGTCCACATCGGTGCGATAACCGTTCGGGGAGTTGACCGGAACGCCGTATGTCGACGAGTCCATGATGAGGTGGCTGAATCGATCGCCGACGATGTAGACGCCATTGTTGGTGGGGGTGCTGTTCTTGCCCATCGAGGTGGGCATGGTTTTGATCACTTCACCGTTGCGGCGCACCGTGACGATCTTCGTGTTGTCGTCGACGGTGGCGATCACCTCGTCACCGATCGTGAAGTGGGTTGTCGCGTTCTCCTGGCCGAACAGGCCGTCGCCCATATCGGCACCATAGATGTTGACCGCGACATCCACCTGCGTGCCGGGCTTCCAGTAATTCTGTGGGCGCCAGCGCAATTCGCGATTGTTCAGCCAGTAGAACGCCCCCTCGACCGGGGGGTCCGTCTTGATCTTGACGGCCTGCTGGGCGGCAACCCGGTTCGGGATGTTCTCGTCGAACCGGATCGCGATGGGCTGGCCGACGCCCACGACCTCGCCGTCATTCGGGAGAACGTAGGCCGAGGTGAGGTTCTCCGGCGAATGTGTCTTGAACGTCATCTGCTGGCGTGCAACCCCGCTGAGGCCCAAGGCTTCTGCGGTCAGTGTGTACTTCTTGTTGTAGCCGAGCTGGTCGGTGGTCGACCATGTGAGTCCGTCTGGCGAGAGTTGCCCGTCCACGGGTGTGCCGTCGGCGCGGGACAGAGTGACCGCACCCAGCACGCCGTCGCCCGCCGTGACGGTCACCGGCTGATCCACAGCGACGCCGACAGCGCCGTCGGTCACGGAGGCCTGAAGCTTGGGCACCAAGAGATCGGCGTACGGCGTGCCCTTGTCGCTGATCATCTGCGGGGCCTGTGGGCCCGAGTTGTTACTGCACGCGGAGGCTCCGAAGACGAGTGCGGGCACGACGAACAGCGCCACTACGCGCGACAAATACCGACGCGGACGGGTCACGGAACGGACCTGCCACATACCTTGCTCCACCTCACTGCCTCACTAACTCGTGCATTCTTGGCAATAGTCTAAGGGCAACCTGACAGCGCGTCGCGATATCGCGCACCGGCCAGCGCTTTTATCAATGCCAGCTTTGGACTGCAGCCGCTAGCCTGTTATCGTCGCCTGTCGACGCGCCGTTAGCTCAGTTGGTAGAGCAGCTGACTCTTAATCAGCGGGTCCGGGGTTCGAAACCCTGACGGCGCACTACAGGAAAGGCCTGTTAGCCAGGGCCTTTGCGTTTAGGTACTGACATTTACAGGGCCTGGTGTTGACACAGGTACTGACAACCCGACCTGGGATTCCCGCGTGGGAACGCCCCGTAGGATGGCAGTTCGCGCCCAATTTCAGTCCAAAGACTTGGCGGCGTTCATGGTGGCTCCTAGACCAAGTTTCGAGACCCTCATATGTCCCTCTGATTCGAGACGAGAGTGGTGCCCGCTACGACTCCTGGGACCGGGTACAAGGTCTTGCCCGTCCAAGCGAGCGCTGATTCTAGCTGTGCTGACGCGCGCGACTCGGTGCTTACCGCTCGGATGACACGTCTACGCCAGATCCCCGACGCCATCGGGTGCAGGCTGGCATCCGTCTTGTCGACGTTGGTCGGGGGCCCGATCGCCAACGACGACATATTTTCCGCAGCAGCAAATTGGTAGAGGTCCGAGTAGTCGTCTCTCATCCCGAGGCTATGAGAATAGTCAGGCGGCTGCGGATGCCAACGAGGTACCTCGGATTGCGCTTTGACCACGAAGGATAATGTGCTCTCGGCATCCCGAGCTGCTGCCGATCCAATCTGGAACGGAGATGTGCGATCGATCTTGGAGTGCAATACGCCGAGGGCTTGGCGGGCAGCATGTTCGAGATCAGCGCCAACTCGCATGCCCGCCGTGGCGAACTCGGTAGTCGCGATCTTGTCCGCCCGCCATGCGGTGTGTGTCAAGGCCTCGGCGAGGGAACCCGTGTTGAACGATCGTCGTAGGGCCTCGAAGGTTTCTCGAGGCACCTCAAGAGCTGACCGCGGGTACCCCGAGAGCTTCCGTGATTGTCGTTGATCAGATCGTCAACCGTGCCATCGCAGTTGGCGGCTCGCGTCTCAGGGTCCAGCGCGTCCAACTCCGCCATGATCCGCTTGTGCAACTCGTCCTTGGTCAGCACTTCGGGGGTGGAGGGGGTCGGCGTGTGCCCTAGCTTGCACCCCCACCGGGTGCCGATACTTGGCGCGCAAATGCTACCCGGTGGCGCGCTCCTCGCCCTGCCGAGGTTGGACGCCAGCGCCGGAGCAGCATTCCCGCTCGTCTCAGGCGCTGGCTCGTTCGGTGCGTCACCAGGTTCCAGAACGCAACGCGCCTGTTTTGGGGTAGTACTCGGCCCAATACCCACCGACCACCCTGTTCGGGGAGGCCAGGAATTCGCGTGAGATACCCTGACTCAATTTGCTGCATTGGTTCCGGTCCGCAACACCAGGACAACCGCCGTTGTAGACGAAGCTATGACCACCAGTGTTGTTGGGGCGAACAGCTTCTCCGTAGCCAACCTTTATCCAGGCGTGCGGGTTGCCATTGGAATCAAAGCCACCCTGAGCGGCGTTGGCCGGACTAGCCGTAACGACCGCGATGGACACTGCGGCAACGCCGAGTGTTGTTGCAATCTTCGTCATTTGACTCATGACAATCCCCTCTATGTACAACAAATCGTCTGTCGACAACCAGCGGGAACCCCCGCCCCCCAAAGGCGCTTCACAGAGTGTCGCAAGCGGGCACCTTGGCTGGGTGTGGTTCAGCAAAATACAGCAACTTCACAGGATCATCATCTGACAGAGGTCAGCGACGGATCCATTAGCGGGTCGTCGGTAGCCGCCGCGGCGGGCACATTCCGCAGGGCAGGACCTTCAATGTGGCGATGGCCGACCAAGTCGCGTCCTTTATCCAGCTTGTCGTCAGGTTCGTCTGCCCACTATGTTCTGGTGCGTGCGCAAGCTCTCCCTCTTCGCCGTCATTTCGGTGGTCTTGAGCGCCGGGCTCTCCGGTTGCGGGTCGGCCACAGAAAACAACAGGGCTCAAAACACCGCTAGCGAAAGCCATGTGGCCCAGCCGTCAGCCAGTGCGAGTCAGACACACACGTCGGCGGCACCCAAACCCGTTACGTCGATACCGGGAACCGAACTCAAGGACACCGTCCGCGCCCTTGGGACAGTCTTCACACCGTGCCCCTCCGGACCAAAGTTCGCTGCGCCAAAGGTACTCGACCTGGCGACCGGAAAATTCGACACACCAGCCGCGCCGACCGAGGTGCCTGCCGGCACCAAATTGCTGTTCGCGACCTGCACGCTTACCGGAACGCCCGAGGACCTCAAAGTGCTGTACCTATGGCAGTACGAGACTCCAGCGGCAGGACTGACGCCTGCATCGAACACCGTGATGGGCGCTGTAACTGGTGTCCACGACACCGCGCCGCTCCAGCCGGTGGACCTGAGCGCGCAAGCTCCCGTCATGGGCGATGGCGCAAAGCTGCTGCCGACCTCGGGAGGCGCGGTCCTTAAGGTGGGGTACGGATGCAAGGTGTGCACCGTCGGCTTCGACCCCAATGCTCCACGGGTCAACTGGACCTCGGAGCACGACGCCTTCGGTTCCGACGAGTCATCCGTGGCATTTCAGGACATCATGAACAATGTTGTCACCATTCGAGATGTCGCCACCGGTCAGGACACGGTGTTTAACAACGTGTTTCTTACCGACAACGCGAAGGGCGCGCACGACAGTGGATACCTGATTGTCCAGAAGGGGGGCCTGGGCGACTGGACGTGGGGGTACTACAGCACCGTCGCGAAACGCCTCTTCGACAACGTGTACACCGCCAACAACCGGCCATCGATCACGGTGCGCGACGGGCGAGCGCTCCTTGAGTCGAAGAACTTGCTTCGGCTGATCAACATCAGCACAGGCGACGTCGAGTTCGAGGTCACCCAGGCCGATCTGAATACCCTTAATTCGTACCAGTTCTCGCACTTCGGCAACGACCTGTACGTCAAGAATCAGAATGATTCACCCGTACTGGACATCAAGACCCGACAACGCCTCAGCGCGGGATGGAAGGTGCGTCCATCTGAATGGATCAATCCGTCGTGGTTGCTCATCGACCATCGCAACACCGGCGTCGGCGAGTGCTTCAACGGGTTCGCTTCATACGATTGTGCTGGTAACGATATTCAGCCGAATGACTTTGTCCTCACAAAGGTTGAGGGTGGCAGCTATACAGGACCTATGTTTTAGGTTCCGCGCGGTGACGGAATTACAGTGGTTCGACGGTCGCCCAAGGGGAGCACCCCGGCCTCGGCTCGATGGCAAATGGCATGCGCCGTCGACAACGCAGCGACCGAATCGCTCCACGCACAACCCCAAACAACCTCACCTAGTTCTTGTTCGATCAGCGATCACCGCGCGCAGATAGTCGACAAGACCTCCGTCCGCCATCGCGATCCGATTGGCGCCATTCCCGCGGTTACGGCGTTCGCGTCCGGCACCGGCACGTCGCTTGCCTTCGACCGCACATGCTCGCTCACGGCTTAGCGCTCGGTTTGCGGCATATACTTCGACCACTCCGGGGACCGGAAACAAAGGGAGCTGTATGCGGTATCAGGGACTGATCGTCGGGTTGGCGATACCTGCCCTCCTGCTGGTGGGCTGCGCGGGCCCACGAGGAGAGCGTGGCGCGACCGCGCCAGGCTCGGCGGGTGGCTCCTCTGCCTCCGAACCGGGAGACAGCTCGTCGTCGGAGTCCGGCGGCGGCGGCGGGTCAGCATCCGCGGGCCCCGCGGCGGGGCCGGTCGACGTATGCGCCCTGCTGAGCGACAACGATGCGATCGACGTGGCGAAGAACGCGCCGCTGGTGTCGGCGGACTCGGTGACCTACACGATCAAGCGCGAAAAGCAGACTGCCGGGCCGGAAGCCTTCAAGCCCCCTCTCGGCGATTGCAAGTTCTACTTCTATTCGCAGATGAGCGACGCCAGTTCACCCAGCATCAGTGCGACCGTCCAGATTCAGGCGACTGACGCCAGCGATTTCGGCATCTACAAGAGCGGCACGCCGGTGTCCGGCGTCGGCGACGAGGCTTACAAGTCGACCGGATCGACGGTCGTGCGCAAGGGCAATGTGATGCTCTCGGCCGGGGAGAACTCGGCGACCGACGATTTCGTCGTCGCGATGTACAAGAAGATGGTCCCCAACCTGCAGTAGGGCGCACCCGCCGCCCGCTAACACGATCGACACACGCCTGTCTTGGCACCGTGATCGTCGTGCTGAGAATGAACAGTTATGCCGGGTGACGCAACGACAGCACCCGGTCCCGTCCTCGGCCCCACCATCGCCGAAATTCTTGAGTCGCATGCCGGCGGCTCCGGATCGCCCACCAAGACCGCGGCGCGGGTAGCCGACGCCATCGCCGCGCGCGGCGACGACGGCACGTGGCTGTCCACGGTTCCCCGCGACGAGTTGTTGGCAGCCGCGGCCGAGATCGAGAACCGCCCGGGAGCACGGGCGTTACCGCTCTACGGAGTTCCGTTCGGCGTCAAGGACAGCATCGACGTCGCTGGGGAGCCCACCACGTTGTCCTGCCCTGACTACGCCTATGTGGCAGGTGCGACGGCGCCGGCGATTCAACGTCTGCTGAACGCGGGCGCTCAATTCGTCGGGAAGACGAACCTCGACCAGTTCGCCACGGGGTTGAACGGCACACGAACCCCCTACACGGTGCCGCGCAGCGTGTTCGGCGGCGAGATGATCTCGGGCGGATCCAGTTCCGGGTCGGCGCTGGCGGTCGCGCTGGGCCAGGTGCCGTTCGCTGTGGCGACTGACACCGCCGGTTCCGGGCGGGTTCCCGCGGCGTTGAACGGTGTCGTCGGTTTCAAGCCGTCGCGCGGGCTCATCAGCACCGTCGGTCTGGTGCCGGCATGCAGGTCGTTGGACTGCCTCAGCGTGATGGCGGGGACGATCGACGACGTCGACCGCGTCTTCGACGTGATGGCCTGGCGCGACGACGACGACTCGTGGTCACGCGATCGGGGCCCTCGCTACAAGGGCGGGCCGATCCGCGTTGGCCTGCCTCCCGAGGACCAGCTCGAGTTCTTCGGCGACGAGGCGATGAGCGAGGCCCACGCGGCGTTCCGTCGACGCGTTTCCCGCACCACCGCCACCGTCGAGGTGCCGTTGGACACCTTCCTGGAAGCCGGTGAGCTTCTCTACCAAGGGCCCTGGGTGGCCGAACGGCTCGTCGAATTCGGCGACTTCCTTGCCGCCCAACCGGAGTCAATTCACCCGGTAGTGCGCGAGATCTTCTACGGCGGGCTCGATTACACGGCGGTCGACGCGTTCGCCGCGCTGCAACGCCTGCAGGCGCTCAAGGCGAGGACCGCGGTGCTGTGGCGGTCGATCGACGTGTTGATCGTGCCGACGATCGGCACGACGTTCACGGTCGACGAGGTGCTGTCCGCCCCGATCGAGTGCAACACCAAGCTCGGCCACTACACCCATTTCGGCAACCTCCTCGACCTGCTCGGCGTCGCGGTGCCAGTGGCCACCACCACGGATGGACGACCGTGCAGCGCAACGCTTTTAGGGCCTGCGCTCAGCGACGACACCGTCCTGCATCTCGCGGCCCAACTGCTCGACGCCCCACGGGCCATAGAACCCTCGCACGAGCGCGTCACCGGACTCCAGGAGCACACATGACAGATACCGTCGCCGTGCCGGCCGTGCCGACGCCGTTCGCGATCGCCGCGGGCAGGACTGCATTGGTCATCATCGATATGCAGCGGGACTTCCTGTTGCCCGGGGGGTTCGGTGAAAGTCTTGGCAATGACGTCGGTCAGCTGGCGAAGGTGATTGAGCCGCTGGAGAAGCTGCTCAGCGCAGCCCGGGCGGCGGGAATCCTGGTGGTGCACACCCGCGAAGGTCACGAGCCCGACCTGTCGGACTGTCCGCCCGCCAAGCTGAGTCGCGGTGCACCGTCGAAGCGTATCGGCGACCCCGGTGCCTTCGGCCGGATCCTCATTCGCGGCGAGTACGGACATGACATCGTCGATGAGCTGGCGCCCGCGGACGGTGAGCCGGTGATCGACAAGCCCGGCAAGGGTGCGTTCTACGCCACCGAACTGCAGGACATCCTCACCGCCGCCGGCATCACCCAGTTGTTGGTCACCGGCGTCACCACCGAGGTGTGTGTCCACACCACCACCAGAGAAGCCAACGATCGCGGATACGAGTGCCTGGTCGTATCCGACTGTGTCGGTTCGTATTTCCCGGAGTTTCAACGCATCGGCCTCGAGATGATCAGCGCGCAGGGCGGCATCTTCGGTTGGGTCGCAAGCAGTGCCGAGGTCATCGACGCACTTCAATCGCTGACCGTGCCGGCCACCTGAGAGGAACACGATGAGCACCGACGTCACCAATCCCCCGGCACCTTCGGAGCCAGAGCCGACGACGCCCGCGGCACTGAAGATCCCATGGTGGACCCCGGGCGATACCAACGCCTTCTTCGGCCTCGGCTTCAACATCTTGGTGAATGTGCTGACCCTGAGCACCTTGATGGTCGGCGTCGTCAAGATCCCGGCAGACGACGTGCTCGGCACCGTGCTGCCGGCCCTCGGCGTCGCACTTATCCTGGGCAACCTCTACTACACGTTCCTCGCGCGCCGACTGGCCCGGCGCGAGAACCGCACCGACGTCACCGCGCTGCCGTACGGACCCAGCGTGCCGCACATGTTCATCGTCGTGTTCGTCGTCATGCTGCCCGTCTACCTGAGCACCAACGACGCGGCCCGCGCCTGGTCGTCGGGCCTCGCGTGGGCGTTCATGATCGGCATCATCGTGATGATCGGCGCGTTCGTCGGTCCCTACATCCGCAAGCTGACGCCGCGCGCGGCAATGCTGGGCACCCTCGCGGGCATCTCGATCACGTTCATCTCGATGCGCCCCGCCTCGCAGATGTGGGAGGCGGCGTGGATCGGGTTGCCTGTGCTGGCGATCATCCTGATCGGTTACTTCACGAATGTGCGCCTGCCCGGCAACATTCCGGTCGGTTTGGCCGCCCTGCTCGTCGGGACGGCGATCGGCTGGATTGGGGGCTACATGTCCGCACCCGACATCGCCAAGGCCGCCAGCGACATCGCGATCGGCATCCCGGACCTGCGTGTCGACATGCTCTGGTCTGGGCTATCGCACCTCGCGCCGTTGCTCGGAACGGCGATCCCGTTGGGGGTCTACAACTTCACCGAGGCCATGAGCAACGTCGAGAGTGCCGCCGCCGCGGGCGACAACTACAACCTGCGCAGCGTGCTGCTGGCCGACGGGGCGGGCGCCGTCATCGGGTCGGCGTTCGGATCGCCCTTCCCGCCGGCGGTCTACATCGGCCACCCTGGCTGGAAGGATGCAGGCGGACGGGCCACCTATTCGCTCGCCAGCGGCGTCGTCGTCGGAATCCTTTGTTTCGCGGGCTTTTTCGGTGTGCTCGGGGCACTGCTGCCGATGCCCGCGA
The DNA here is from genome assembly GCA_032159965.1 of Mycobacterium sp. Classification (GTDB taxonomy): domain Bacteria; phylum Actinomycetota; class Actinomycetes; order Mycobacteriales; family Mycobacteriaceae; genus Mycobacterium. Next base: position 4,595 of record JAVHWG010000301.1, on the reverse strand, counting down.
TCGTGCCGATCCTGCTGTACATCGGTCTGCTGATTGGCGCGCAAGCCTTCCAGGCGGTACCGCGCCTACACGCCGTCGCCGTGGTGGCCGCGCTGCTGCCCAACCTCGCCCAGTGGGCGTCGGGTCTGATCGAGAACTCGCTCGTCGCCGCGAAGACGACCGCGGCCGCCGTCGGCAACGACGCCTTCAACAACGCAGGCGTCGTCTACGACGGCTTGCGCACGCTCGGTGAGGGCGCGGTGCTGGTCGGCCTGGTCCTGGGCACCATGGTGACCTTCCTGCTGGACAAGAAATTCCTGCACGCGGCGATCGCCTCCGCGGTCGGGGCGGCGTTGTCGTACATCGGGCTCATCCACGCTCCTGAAGTGGCCTGGGCGGCGAACCCGCAGGTGGCACTGGGCTACCTGTTCTTCGGCGTGGTCTGCTTCGGGTACCACTTCCTGCCCGGTGCGAGTGATCCGGTGGAGGTCGACGAAGCGGACATCGTCGCCGGGCACTGACGGTGCCGGCTCAGCCGGACTGACCGTGGTTCAGTATTGATTGCTGGCTCACGTATTTGTTATCCGTACTCGGCGGTTTCAAAGCCGGTAGTGGGCTCCGCGAACGAGGCCGCCGCCGCCAGCGCGACCGACGCGACGACGATGATCGCCGCTGATCGAAGTACGCGTAGCGTAACGCTTCACCCAGGGAAGATGCGTCGTCCCGTTCGCAGAAATGCCTTCCAGCAGCAACGATGACGCTTATCCGGCGTCGGGAACATCGTGGCGGCGAACATCCGGTCGCGTCTACTGACCCGACGAAGGCCTACGACCTCCTGCCCGAGGAATGTGGACACCATACCCGTACCCACAGCGGCTCCAAACCTGGATGGCAAACTATCGATTGTTTGCTTAGTGTGGTGGGCAATAGTGGACGGAAGCCGTCGTTCCGGCGAGGAGGGATTCCAGAGATGCCAGGGGGGCACTCCAACGATGCCGCGTGCACTGCGGCGGGTGGAGAAGCGGTCGCCGAGCAACCCACCAGTGGCACGGCAGAGCCGCTGACGGTGCTGTCGTGCGATCGGATGCGCCGGGTGGCAAGCCCGCCGCGCAGCCCCTGGGCAGCCTGGTTTCGCCGGCGCCGGGCCCGGCTGACCCGTTAGCGGTTGCGGATTCTGCGAATCACCAGCACCACGGTCAGCGCACCGGCGCCGACGAGTGCGATCGTGACGGGCGGCCGCTTCACGAACCGCACCACGGCGCCTTTGACGTCATCGGCGATACGGCGGGGGTTGGCCCTCTCGGTCAGCGAGTCCACGGTGGCCGCCAACTGGTCGCGGGCGCGGTCGATATCGGCCTTGATGGCTTCGGGGTCACGCTCCGCCACTTCGTCCTCCGGATCCTGCCGCGATTGAAAGCTCGCTACCTTGCCGCACTACCCTAGATCAGCCCGCCGCACACCACCGTGCGGGTACTGGACGAAGGGATTCACATGGCGGCGAGCATACGGCTCGAAGTGGGCGACAAAGCGCCCTCGTTCAGCCTCGAGGATGCCGACGGCAAGAAGGTGTCGCTGGCTGACTACCGCGGCCGGAAGCTCATCGTCTACTTCTACCCCGCCGCGTCGACGCCGGGGTGCACCAAGCAGGCATGCGCCTACCGCGACAACCTGCATGACCTGAACGACGCGGGCCTCGACGTGGTCGGGATCTCGCCGGACAAACCGGCGAAGCTCGCGAAGTTTCGCGACGCCGAGGGGCTGACGTTCCCGCTGCTCTCCGACCCCGACCGCACGGTGCTAGAGATGTGGGGCACCTACGGCGAGAAGAAGATGTACGGCAAGACGGTTCAGGGTGTGATCCGGTCGACCTTCGTCGTCGACGAGAACGGAAAGATCGAGCTGGCGCAGTACAACGTGCGGGCTGCGAATACGACAACAAAGATTCGGAAGATTCTGGAGCAGGTCGCCGCTACCTAGCCTCGCGTCTTTACATCTTGGTCAGTTGAATGGGATAGGCCGGAAGCGTGGGACATTGATATGTACCGGCGAGAGAGTTCTCGTCAATGCTGGTGACACAACCGGAGTTCGTCGTGCCTACCCAAACGGTGCCTTGTCGTCGTAGTTGGTTGCCAGGCTTCTCGCTCACGCAGTCGGAACCGCACGAGGTGAATACCCAGGTGAATCCGCCGTCTTGCAGTACCTCGGAGGCTACGAAGTAGCTCCCGCTGAGCGGTTGTGCCGAAGCTGGGCCTGCGAACCCAACGGCACTGCAGGCAAGCAATGCGGCGACCGCTAGTCCCCGAGTAATCGTCATCGTGTCGATCCCCTGTCTCTCCCGACCTGTTCACAGCGAATCACAAGATCTGCCCTGCGATGGTGGAATGAGGGGAAACTCTAACTTCTGGCATGATTTGGCAACCCGCGTTTACCAACCGCGCTCGCATGAACTGCCAAGATGGGTGGGCAGGGAAAGGTCGCCGTCGCCCAGTACAACGTGCGGGCTGCGAATACGACGGGTCTGATCCAGAAGATCGTCAAGGCCGTATCGGTCTAGCGCTCCGCCGCCGAGCCGGATCCGCTCGCCACACTCCTCTGTGAAACTGCTAACAAATGCTTGCACCAGCTAGCACTACTGGCGAAGTATCGGCAGGACACGTCACCGGCACACGGCCGGTAGTCATGACGTAGAGGGGGAAAATATGTCGGAAAACAACAGCGGACCCATCGAAGCCGTCAGAGGGATCGTCGAGGGTGCAATCGGCATTACCAAGCAGGTCGTAGGGCTGATCCTCGGTCGCGATGCTCTCCAGGAAGAGGGCAAGGCGCAGGTGAGCAAGGCCTCTAATCAACTCGAGGCAGCCGGCAAGGAAGCCCAGGCCGCGAAGGCTCGCGCCGAGGCAAAAGTCGACGGAACCCGTCAGAAGAGTGCTAGCAAGACCAAGTAAGCGCCACCAGCGCGGCTTGTCACGAAACACCCCCGGCTCGCCCGGGGGTGTTTCTCATTGCGTGAGGGCACCCGTCGGGCGCCGGGTCAGGACGGCGTCTGCAGTCTGTCGAGAATTTCGCGGGCGACGTCGCGCAGTTTGATATTGCGCCTCTGGGATTCGCTCTTCAGTCTCGCGAACGCTTCAGCCGGATCGCAGCCGTGCTGCGCGATGAGAGCGCCTTTGGCCATGTCGATGTCGGTACGAGAGACCAGCGCCGCCTCAAGCTGGGTGACGCTTTCTCGGGCCTTCTGCCAACGGGTCGAGTTGCTGATCGCTTCACCCGCGGCAACGCTGTACAGCCGCATGAGTTCAGTGTCGAACGAATCGAACGCGGTTGCCGTATGGCTGTAAATGTTGAGCGAGCCCGCGAGTTCCTGCTCGCCATCCACGCCTGCAATCAGCAGCGGCACCGACAAACTTGCGCGGATTCCCGCGTGCTGCGCGGCTTGATCGAATTCCGGCCACCTGTGATGTTCATCGCCGATGATCGCTCGCAACGGCGTGCGCTGCCACGCGGCTTCCAGACACGGCCCTCGGCCTGAAACGTATTGCTGATGGTCGAGTGGGACCGCCTGCTCATCGGTGCAGGCCACCGTACGGGCGTCGGGCCACGACAACACCGTGATGCTGACGATGTCCGCATGCGGGATCGCGGCAACTGCCGTCTCGGCTACCCGCCGCGCTATCTCGTCCAAGGGCTCTTCGGCAGCGAAGAGGTCCCGTAGACCCTCTATCGCCTCTGCGGCAGTTACCAGCCTGGCCAATGGTGCGAATAGTTCAGCACTCATGAATGGTGCCCTTCAGAGCATGCGATAACCGCTGATACGGGCACGCTGTGAGCTCAGTGTATCCACATGACCGCAGCGGCGTCCCGAGTCGAGCCGCACCCGCAGGCGCCGGTCTAGGCAAGTGACGCCAGCAACAACGCTTCGGCAATCGCGGCGCGCTCCAGCACGCCCAGATCGAGGCTTTCGTTGACGCTGTGCGCTTGTGTCGCAGGATCTTCCACCCCCGTGACCAGAATCTTCGCGTCGGGAAACACCTCGGCAAAGCTGGCGATGAACGGGATCGAGCCGCCGACGCCCATGTCGACGGGATCGGTGCCCCACGCCTGCCGGAAGGCCGCGCGGGCGGCGTCGTAGACCGGGCCCGTCGCGTCGATGGCGTAGGGCTGGCCCAGATCGCCCGGCGTGACGGTCACCCGGGCACCCCACGGCGCATGCTGCTCGAGGTGGCGGGTCAGCGCCTCCAGGTGGCTCCGGGCGTCACCGCCGGGGGCGACGCGCATTCTGACCTTGGCGCGGGCGCTGGGAATCAAGGTGTTCGACGACTTCGCGATCGTCGTGGTGTCGATGCCGATGACCGTGATCGCGGGATTGGCCCAGAGCCGCTCGGCAACCGAACCGCTCCCGATCTCGGTGACACCGTCGAGCATCCCGGTTTCCCGGCGCACCTGCTCCGGCGGGTATTCCACGTCGGCCGCCGAGCCCTCGAAGAGTCCCTCGACCGCGACGTTGCCCTCGTCGTCGTGCAGGCTGGCCAGTAGGCGCACCAGAGCGCTCAGCGCGTCGGGGACCACGCCGCCCCACATCCCCGAGTGAAGACCGTGGTCCAGCGTGGCCACCTCGA
>JAVHWG010000300.1:0-9989 GCA_032159965.1 Mycobacterium sp. | reverse complement strand
GTGGGAGGACCAGGACTGGATGGCCCGGCGGGCCGCTCAGAATCCGGTATTCGAGCCGATGAGCACCTACGAGGTGCACCTGATGTCGTGGCGACCCGGTCTGAGCTATCGCCAGCTGGCCGAAGAGCTGACCGAATACGTTGTCTCGCAGGGCTTCACGCATGTCGAGATGATGCCGGTCGCCGAGCATCCGTTCGGCGGGTCATGGGGATACCAGGTCACGTCCTATTACGCCCCGACGTCGCGCCTTGGCTCGCCCGACGACTTCCGGTTCCTGGTCGACACTCTTCACCAGGCCGGTATCGGCGTGATCGTGGACTGGGTGCCCGCGCACTTCCCTAAGGATGCCTGGGCGCTGGGCCGATTCGACGGAACGCCGCTCTACGAACACTCCGACCCGCACCGGGGCGAGCAACTCGACTGGGGTACATACGTTTTCGACTTCGGCCGCCCGGAGGTCCGCAACTTCCTGGTCGCCAACGCGCTGTACTGGCTGGAGGAGTTCCACATCGACGGGCTGCGGGTCGACGCCGTCGCCTCGATGCTCTACCTCGACTACTCGCGCCCCGAGGGCGGCTGGACACCGAACATTTACGGCGGCCGCGAGAATCTGGAGGCGGTGCAGTTCCTGCAGGAGATGAACGCGACCGTGCACAAAGCTGCTCCCGGCATCGTCACCATCGCCGAGGAGTCGACGTCCTGGCCCGGCGTCACCCGCCCCACCAACCTTGGCGGTCTTGGCTTTTCGATGAAATGGAACATGGGCTGGATGAACGACACGCTGGCGTTCATCAGCCGTGACCCCATCCACCGCAGCTACCACCATCACGAGATGACGTTCTCCCTGCTGTACGCATTCAGCGAGAACTTCGTGCTGCCAATCAGCCACGACGAGGTGGTGCACGGCAAGGGCACGCTGTGGAGCCGGCTGCCCGGCAGCGATCACATGAAGGCCGCCGGGCTGCGCAGCTTGCTCGCGTACCAGTGGGCGCACCCGGGGAAGCAGTTGCTCTTCATGGGCCAGGAGTTCGGCCAGCGGGCGGAATGGTCCGAGGAGCGTGGCATCGACTGGTTCCAGCTCGACGAGGGCGGCTTTTCCGGCGGCATTACGCGGTTTGTGCACGACATCAACCGGATCTACTCCGACAGTCCGGCGTTGTGGTCGCGCGACAGCAGTCCAGAGGGCTATTCGTGGATCGACGCGAACGACTCGGCGAACAATGTGTTGAGCTTTCTGCGCTTTGGTGACGACGGCTCGGTGCTGGCGTGCGTCTTCAACTTCTCCGGCGGCGAACACAGCCGCTACCGTCTCGGCCTTCCCCGCGCCGGCCGCTGGCGCGAGGTGCTGAACACCGACGCCGACATCTACAACGGCGCCGGGGTGGGCAACTTCGGCGCGGTCGAGGCTGTCGAGGAACCGTGGCACGGTCGTCCGGCTTCGGCGACGATGGTGCTGCCGCCGCTCTCGGCGCTGTGGTTCGCGCCCGAGTAGGGCGGCCAAATCGCAGCGTCGTGTCGGGAAACCGCCAGCACGGCAGCTTGGTGTGCGATTCACTGGCTTGGATGTCACGACTCGACGAACGCATCAACGGGCTGAATTGGGACGGTCTGCGCGCAACACTCGACGACCGCGGCTACGTCGTCACACCGCAAATCTTTGGCGCCCGCGAGTGCCGCGACCTCGTCCGGCTGTTCGAGGAGCACAGCCATTTTCGCAAGGTCATCGACATGAGTCGATACCGTTACGGCTCAGGCACTTACAAGTACTTCGACACCCCGCTGCCCACCCCGGTTCAGCAGCTTCGTCGATCACTCTACGAACCGCTTGCGGCGGTGGCCAATGATTGGGGCGCCCGGCTGAGCTCTGAGTACACATATCCGGAGACTCTGGACGAATTCGTCGAGGTCTGTCACCGGCGCGGGCAGAATCGCCCGACTCCGTTGATCTTTCGCTACGGGGAAGGCGATTACAACGCGCTGCATCAGGACGTGTACGGGACCGTCGGCTTCCCCTTCCAGGCCTTGGTCGCACTCAGCCGCGCGGACACCGACTACACAGGTGGCGAGTTCCTATTGGTCACGCAGCGTCCACGCGCGCAATCGGTCGGTGAGGCAATCGAACTCGCCCAGGGGCAGGTGCTCATCTTTCCCAACCAACATCGGCCGATGCCGAGTACGCGCGGATACTACCGAGCCAATGTGCGGCACGGCGTGAGCCGCGTCAACTCAGGCACGCGGCACACCCTGGGCATCATTTTTCACGACGCAGAATGAGCACACTGCCGAACAACAGCGAACAGCGTCGCTAGTACAGCGCGTTCGAGAGGTTGCGCCGCGCGGCAATGACCGCCGGGTCGGCCGGATCGAAGAGGTCGAACAACTCGATCAACCTGGTCCTGACCTTCGTCCTGTCGTCACCGGAGGTGCGCCGCACCATGTCGATCAGCCGGTTGAACGCCGCGTCGACCTGCTGGTTCAGGATGTCGACGTCAGCTGCGGCGAACGCCGCCTCGACATCGTCGGGTGCCGCGTCGGCCACCCGACTGGCATCCGGGCGCTGCTTGGTCGCCCGGTTCAAGAAGGAAATCTGCCGAACCGCGGCTTTGGCCTCGGGGTGCGCCGGGTCGCCGTCGAGGATTGACTGGTACGCACTCAGCGCTGCTTCGAAGTTGCCGGCGTCGAGCAGTTCGCGGGCCTTCTCCAACCCGGGGTCTACTTGCTCTTGCTCAGAATCCGCTCCCGGCCCGAGCTTTCCGGCTGTCGCAGATAGCAGGGAGTCGATCCAGCGGCGCAGCTGCTCAACGGGCTGAACACCCTGAAAACTTGAAATCGGCTGCCCAGCAGCTATTGCCACCACACTCGGCACCGCCTGGACGCCGAATATCTGCGCCACCCTCGGGACGGCGTCCACGTTCACGGTCGTCAACGACCACTTGCCGGCGTCGGCTGAGGCAAGTCCGGCCAGATCGTCGGCCAACTGAATGGAAGCCTCGCTGCGCGGGGACCACAGCGCCACGACCACTGGTGTCTCGTTGGACCGGGCGATGATCTCTGCTTCGAAGTTCGCTTCGGTGACCTCTAGCCCGGCGGCGCCGGCGGCGGGCGCACTGTCGCTCTGCGTGGCGCGTTGCTTAAGTGCCGAAAGGTCGACGGCGCCCGCCAGGGCGGGTCCGATGGAGGGTCGCGGACGGGTCACGACGTCAAGTTTGTCACGCCGCCGCCGGACTCGCGAAAGGCGGCCGGGCCGTCCAGGAACACGCCCCGACAGCAAACACGGTATCGATTCAGAACTGCGTTATGACCAAAATCACACGCGGAATTTCGGGCTCTTCCGGGCGGAGTCTGAGCAAACTGCCGCGGCCTACCGGGCGCGCAGGATCAGAGCATCGCCCTGTCCGCCTGCGCCACACAACGCGGCCACGCCGTAACCCGACCCGCGTCTGGCGAGTTCGAGCGCGGCGTGCAAGGTGATCCGCGCGCCCGACATTCCGATCGGATGGCCCACGGCGATGGCGCCACCGTTGACGTTGACCTTCGCGGGGTCGACGCCGAGTTCCTTGGTGGACGCGAGCGCGACGGCCGAGAACGCCTCGTTGATCTCGATCACGTCGAGTTGGTCGATGCCGATCCCCTCGCGCGCAATCGCCTTCTTGATCGCGTTGGCGGGCTGTGACTGCAGGGTGGAGTCCGGGCCCGCCACGACACCGTGCGCGCCGATTTCCACCAGCCAGGTCAACCCCAGCTCCTGCGCCTTCTGCTTGTTCATCACCACCACTGCCGCCGCGCCGTCGGATATTTGCGACGCGGAGCCTGCCGTGATGGTGCCATCGCGGCGGAAAGCGGGCTTCAGCCCCGACAGCGACTCGGCCGTGGTATTCGCACGGATGCCCTCGTCCTCGGTGAACTCGATCGGATCGCCTTTGCGCTGTGGGATTTTCACCGGAACTACTTCGTCGGTGAAGACGCCGTCCTTCCACGCCGCTGCCGCCTTCTGATGCGAGCCGGCGGCGTACTCGTCCTGCTGGGCCCGGGTGAACTTGTCGGCGTCGTTGCGCTGCTCGGTGAGTGCGCCCATCGGCTGGTCGGTGAACACATCGTGAAGGCCGTCGTACGCCATGTGGTCTAGGACCTTCACATCCCCGTACTTGTAGCCCTCCCGACTCTTCATCAGCAGGTGCGGTGCGGCCGTCATCGACTCCTGGCCTCCCGCGACCACGACATCGAACTCGCCCGCGCGAATCAACTGGTCGGCAAGTGCGATCGAGTCGATTCCCGAAAGGCACATCTTGTTGATCGTCATCGCAGGCACGTCCCAGCCGATACCCGCAGCCACCGCCGATTGGCGGGCGGGCATCTGCCCGGCCCCTGCCGTCAGCACCTGCCCCATGATCACGTACTCCACCAGCGAAGCTGGCACGTCGGCCTTCTCCAGTGCCGCCCGGATCGCGACCGCGCCCAGGTCACTGCCGGAAAAGTCCTTCAACGAGCCCATCAGTTTGCCGATCGGCGTGCGTGCTCCAGCAACTATCACCGACGTGGTCATGGGTACCTCCTGCGGTTGGTCCGGCGCCTGCAGAAACTGCAGTCCAGACGCGGGATCTTGTCCGCCAGGTTACCGTTACGTTATGACCACCGAGCAGGTTGATGCGCGCCCCGTTTTAGCCAGCGCCCTGGTGACGGCCGTTGACCACGTCGGCATCGCAGTCCCCGACCTTGATGCCGCCATCGCGTGGTACCACGACCACCTCGGCATGATCGTGCTGCACGAGGAGGTCAACGAGGATCAGGGTATCCGCGAGGCCATGCTCTCGGTGCGCGGCGCGCCGGTCGGCAGCGCCCAGATTCAGCTGATGGCGCCGATCGACGACACCTCGACGATCGCGAAGTTCCTGGACAAGCGCGGGCCCGGCCTGCAGCAGCTGGCCTATCGCGTCAGCAACCTCGACCAGCTCACCACCCGCCTGCAGGACCAAGGTGTCCGGCTGCTCTACGACGCGCCGCGGCAAGGTACGTCGAACTCGCGGATCAACTTCATCCACCCCAAGGATGCCGGCGGAGTGCTGATCGAGCTGGTCGAGCCCGCGGACCAATCCTGACGGTCTAAGACCAGTCACGACCACTTTCGCGTCGGGCTACGCGTCGCCCGATGCGACCAGCACGGGGTGTGCCAATGGCGCCGATCCTCGACTCCGTGCTCACCCCCGTCGGCAGGCCAGACGACAAGATGCGGTGTGCCGGAACGTATTTCGTGGTCACAGCCCGGACACCGGTACGCCTTGGCGGCACGGGCGCCGACGACGGGACGCACCTCGTACTCGTATCCGTCGGCACCTGTCTCGATGCGCCGACTGGACGCCTGTGGAGCTGGTGGAGCACTCCGAGGCGATCGTCTGCTCCGTCGTGCCATCGGCCCAGTCTAATCGCCGGGATTCAGAACAGCCGGTACTCGTCGCTCTCCATGCCGCGCATCTCATCGTAATCCAGTGTCAAACAACGGATTCCGCGATCCAGCGCTAACGTCCTTGCTTGCGGCTTTATCTGCTGCGCGGCGAACACCCCGCTGACCGGGGCGAGCAGGCTGTCGCGGTTGAGCAAGTCGAGGTAACGGGTCAACTGCTCGACACCGTCGATTTCGCCTCGGCGCTTGATCTCGACGGCTACCGAACGACCGTTCTCGTCGCGACACAACAGGTCCACCGGGCCGATAGGTGTCATGTACTCACGGCGCACCAGCGTGTACCCGCTGCCCAGCAGTTCGACGTGTTCGGCCAGAAGTTCCTGCAAGTGGGCCTCCACGCCGTCTTTCACCAGCCCCGGGTCGACGCCGAGCTCGTGCGAGGAGTCGTGCTCGATCTCCTCGATCGCGATGCGAAGCTGTTCGCCGGCCTTGTTCTCGACCACCCACACCTGAGTCGGGCCGTCGAGGTCCTCCGTCAGCCAACAAGGAGGGCTCATCCAGTTCAGAGGCTTGTAGGCGCGGTCGTCGGCGTGCACGCTCACGGATCCGTCAGCCTTTATCAGCAGCAACCTTCGTGCCGACGGAAGATGCGCCGTGAGGCGTCCCAGATAGTCGACGGTGCACCGGGCGATCACAAGACGCACGAGACCACTCTAGGGTGGGTTCTTCGGCACTAGGCTTGCGCCCACCATGGTTGGTGACACGTCGGTTGCTCATCGGCTGGGGCGGCTGCTCGAAAGGGTCACGCAGCAGAGCGGACGTCTGCCGGACACCCCGGATTACGGATCGTGGCTGCTCGGCCGCGCCAGCGAGAGCCAGTCACGCCGACGAGTGCGTATTCAGGTCATCCTGACCGTCTTCGTCGTCTCCGCGAACCTGATCGGTATCGGCATCGCCAGTCTTGTGGTGTTGGTGGTTTTCCCCACCCCGAGCGTGTTCGAGCCGGAAGTCAGATGGATCGCCTGGATTGTCGCGCCTGCGTACATCCTCGCCGCGCTGGTGGTCGGCGTGTTCTGGGCGACTCACCGCGTCATGAACAACGTCCGTTGGGCGATCGAGGAGCGGTCGCCGAGTCAACAAGACCAGCGCAACACGTTCTTCGCCCCGTGGCGGCTCACCCGCGTATTGCTGATGCTCTGGGGTGCCGGCACAGTGCTGCTCTCCACCCTGTTCGGGTTGGCCGACGTCCATTTCCTGCCGAAGACACTGCTGGGCATCAGCTTTCCGGGCATCGTGGTGTCGGCGAGCTGTTACCTGTTCACGGAGTTCGCGCTGCGGCCGGTCGCCGCGCAGGCGTTGGAGGCCGGGCGGCCGCCGGAGCGCCTGGCACAGGGCATCATGGGCCGCACGATGCTTGTCTGGGCGCTCGGGTCCGGAGTGCCGGTGCTGGGCATTCTGCTCGCCGCGCTCATCACGCTGAGCCTGCAGAACGTCACCCCGACGCAGTTCTCGATCGCGATCGCGGTTCTCGCGGTATTCGCGTTGGTCTTCGGATTCATCCTGATGTGGATCCTGTCGTGGCTCACGGCGACCCCGGTGCGGGTGGTCCGCACCGCGTTGAGCCGGGTCGAGCAGGGTGACCTGGACACCAACCTCGTCGTATTCGACGGCACCGAGCTGGGCCAGCTGCAACGCGGCTTCAACGAGATGGTGCACGGGTTGCGCGAAAGAGAGCGTGTCCGTGACCTTTTCGGCCGCCACGTCGGACGCGAGGTCGCGGCGGCCGCGGAGGAGAAGAAGCTGACCCTCGGTGGGGAGGAACGTCACGCCGCCGTGCTGTTCGTCGACATCATCGGGTCGACCCAGCTCGCGACCCAGCGTTCACCGCAGGACGTCGTCGAAGTGCTGAACCGGTTCTTCACGGTGATCGTCGAGGAGGTCGACCGGCACCACGGGCTACTGAACAAGTTCGAGGGCGACGCATCGCTGGCGGTGTTCGGCGCCCCGATCGAGCTGCCATGTCCTGAAGACGAAGCCCTTGCGGCCGCTCGGGCCATCTCGCGCAGGTTGCGTGCCGAGGTGTCGGACGTCTCCGCGGGCATCGGCGTCAGTGCAGGCCAGGTCGTCGCCGGCAACGTCGGCGCGTACGAGCGATACGAGTACACCGTGATCGGGGACCCGGTCAACGAAGCCGCCCGGCTGTCCGAGGAGGCTAAGTCGCGCCCCGAACGGGTTCTGGCCTCGGGAACCGCCGTCGATGCCGCCGGCGACGAACGCCCACACTGGACGTTCGACGGCGAGGTGGTTCTTCGCGGCCGCGACGAGCCGACGCGGCTCGCGATACCCGTCGAAGACTAGCCGCGACCGTAATGTCGGATTTCCGCCAGTGTTGTCAGCGGGGTCGTGTAATTGTCGACATATGCACGACGACTTCGACCGCTGCTACCGCGCCATTCAGGCGAAGGATGCGCGGTTCGACGGATGGTTCGTCACCGCCGTCCTGACCACCAAGATTTACTGCCGACCCAGTTGTCCGGCACGCTCACCGTTTGCCCGCAACGTGCGCTTCTACCCCGCTGCGGCTGCCGCGCAGCGCGCCGGGTTCCGGCCGTGCAAGCGGTGTCGCCCCGACGCGTCACCCGGGTCACCGGAATGGAATGTCCGCGGGGATGTGGTGGCACGGACCATGCGTTTGATCTCCGACGGCATGGTCGACAGGGAAGGCGTCACCGGGCTTGCGACCAGCATGGGTTACACCGCACGGCAACTGGAACGGCTGCTGCAAGCAGAAGTCGGTGCGGGCCCCCTCGCACTGGCCCGGGCACAACGGACCCAGACCGCCCGGGTGCTGATCGAGACCACGCAGCTGCCGTTCTCCGATGTCGCGTTCGCCGCCGGATTCTCCAGCATCCGCCAGTTCAACGACACGGTCCGCGAAGTCTGCGACTGCACCCCAACCGAATTGCGCCGCAAGGCCGCTCGTCGCTCGGGTGTTACGTCCTCCGGAGGCACCGGCGCTGTTTCGCTGCGGCTACCCACGCGCACACCGTTCGCGTTCGAGGGCCTGTTCGGCCATCTCGGGGCATCCGCGGTGCCCGGCTGCGAGGAGGTCCGCGACGGCGCATACCGCCGGACCCTGCGGTTGCCGTGGGGAAATGCGATCGTCAGCCTTACGCCCGCGCCGGACCACGTGCAGTGCATTCTGCGATTGGATGACTTCCGGGACCTGTCCACCGCCATCGCCCGGTGCCGACGCCTGCTGGACCTCGACGCCGATCCCGAGGCAACGGTCGACTTCCTCTCCACTGACGCAGACCTGGCACCGCTGGTGGCCAAGCAGCCCGGCCAGCGCATTCCGCGCACCGTGGACGAGCACGAGCTGGCGATCCGTGCGGTCATCGGTCAGCAGGTGTCCGTGAAAGCGGCGCGTACTCACTGCGGGCGGATCGTGAAGGCTCACGGCACACCGGTTGCTGACCCGGCTGGCGGGCTGACACATGTGTTCCCTGCGGTCGACCACCTCAGGGAGCTCGACACCGCTACGCTGGCGTTCCCGAAGTCTCGACAGCGCAGCCTCATTAACCTCATCAACGCGCTGGACGAGGAGCGCGTGAACTTGAGTCCCGGATGCGATTGGGAAATTGCCCGGCATCAACTGCTCGAGCTGCCGGGAATCGGCCCGTGGACGACGGAAATCATTGCCATGCGCGGCCTCGGCGATCCAGATGCGTTTCCCGGCGCAGACGGTGGAGTGCGCGCCGCGGCGAAACACCTGGGATTGCCTACTGATGACCGAGCGTTGAGCGCACACAGTTCGAGGTGGCGCCCATGGCGCTCATACGCGATCCAGCACCTATGGGCATCACTCGACCATCCGGTCAATCACTGGCCACAGAAGGAGAAGCCATGAGTACCATCGAATTTCGCGTCGTCGACAGCCCCGTCGGAACACTGACACTGGCTGGGCGCAACGGCACACTGAGACACCTGCGCATGGAAGACCAGACATACGAGCCGAATCGGGCCGGCTGGCAGCTCAACGACAGCGCCTTTCCTGATGCCGTGAATCAGCTCGCTGCGTATTTCGCGGGTGAATTGGCGACGTTCGATCTCGATCTCGAGCTGGTGGGCACCGAATTTCAGCGACGCGTGTGGGCCGCGCTCCAGACGATCCCTTACGGCGAGACCCGCTCATACGGTGAGATCGCCCTGCAGATCGATGCTCCAGGCGCTTCCCGCGCCGTGGGGCTTGCCAACGGGCGCAATCCGATCGGGATCATCGTGCCGTGCCATCGGGTCATCGGAGCAAGCGGCAGTCTCACCGGGTACGGCGGTGGACTGCCCCGCAAGCGTGCACTGCTCGATCTGGAACGCAGCAGCAAACCAGCGGCGTTGACGCTGTTCGACTGACGAATTGGTCCACCAATGCTTGTGCCCCCCAATAGAATTGGGGGGCACAAGACTTAATGTGTGTTCGGCGGTGTCCTACTTTTCCACCCTGGTGGGTAGTATCATCGGCGCTGGCAGGCTTAGCTTCCGGGTTCGGGATGGGTCCGGGCGTTTCCCTGTCGCTGTGTTCGCCGTAACTTTA
>JAVHWG010000282.1:0-9327 GCA_032159965.1 Mycobacterium sp. | reverse complement strand
CCTCACTTGCGCCCGCAGTCATCGAGCCCAGCACGCCGGCGCCCGCCCCGCCACCGCCGCCCGCGCCTGCACCACCCGCGCCACCGCCTCCGGCACCGGCACCTGCGCCACAGACCGTCACCAAGCTGATCACGCCGACCACCACCACTCCGGTGACCACGACAACCACAACGACGACGCCAAGCATGACGACCAGCACCACCACAACAACGACCACGACCACGACCACGACCACCGAGACGACCCCGACGTCAACGACGAGTCCGATGACGACGTCGTACATCACCGTGCCGTTCGTCCCCGTCCCGATACCGGTTCAGGTCCCCGCGCAGAGCCAGGCGCCGGCGCCCGTTGCGCCGTATCAGCCGTACGAGCCGTACACGCCGCACTACTGAAGTGCCTACAGGGGCGGCTCTTCCGGCGCGACCCGCCAGTTGTCGGGGTTCCTCGGCGAGTACATGACCGGGATGAGTGCCCCCATGCTCGGCCAGTTCTCGACGTCGACGGCATAACGCTGGTAGACCACGTGCTCGTCGACATTCGGACCGTTGATCACACCGGTCACCGTCACGAACTGCTCACCCGTGACCGCCTCGGGGCGCGGGCTGACGCCGGTGATCAACAGGGTGCCGCGCAACGCGTCCGCGGGCTGCCCACGGCGCCGCATGATCCAGGGCGCGGCGATCACCACCAGCGCACCCACGATCACCAGAAGCCACACGAGGTCCCACACACCCCCATGGTAGGACTGCACCCATGAGCGAATGGCCGGAAGACCTCGAGCTTGCGCTTGCGCTGGCCGACCGCGCCGACGCGCTGACCACCGCCCGGTTCGGCGCCGTCGACCTGCGCATCGACACCAAGCCGGATCTGACGCCCGTCACCGATGCGGATCGGTCGGTCGAGACCGCCCTGCGGGAGATCCTGACGGCGGAACGATCAGCCGATGCCGTCCTGGGCGAGGAATTCGGCGGCACAACGGAATTCGCGGGCCGCCAGTGGGTGATCGATCCGATCGACGGCACCAAGAACTTCGTCCGCGGTGTGCCCGTCTGGGCCACCTTGATCGCGCTGCTCGACGACGGAGTGCCCGTCACCGGGGTCGTAAGCGCACCCGCGCTCGGCAGGCGATGGTGGGCCGCCGCCGGCCACGGGGCATACGCCTCGGTCGCGGGCACGCCACCTCGGCGCATTGCAGTGTCGGCCGTCGGTGACCTGTCGGCCGCCAGCCTGTCGTTTTCGAGCCTTTCAGGCTGGGGCGCGCGACGCGATGGCTTCGTCGGCCTCACCGATGCGGTGTGGCGTGTACGGGCCTATGGCGACTTCTGGTCGTACTGCCTGCTGGCCGAGGGCGCCGTGGACATCGCGGCCGAGCCCGAGGTGTCGGTGTGGGATCTGGCGCCGCTGGACGTCCTGGTCCGCGAGGCCGGCGGGACGTTCACCGGACTTGACGGCAGGCCCGGCCCCCACTCAGGCAACGCGGTCGCGACCAACTCCTTGCTGCATGATGCGGTGCTGCGCGCACTGGATGAATAGCTGGTGCGCGGGCCGGGACACCGGCAGACACCGAATGAGGCCGATGAGTGAACACCTGTTCGCTGTTGTGAATTAGCTAACACGTCTCCCCGACCTTACTCCGGAGTAAGATACGGTTACCGGCACTGCCACCAACAATGAGGCTGCTGACATGACAGAAGCACTTCCCGCCCCACGGAATCGACGCGGCAAGAAGCGCGGCCACGAGAGTGCTGTTGGCCTGCAACGCCACAAGCGCACGCCGACGGCGGTAGGACTGGCCCTGATCACACCGATCGTCGGACAGGAGTTCCTCGACAAATACCACCTGCGCGACCCGCTGAATCGTGCGCTGCGCTATGGGATCAAGCAGACGTTCTCAGCCGCAGGTGCGGGCAGCCGCCAGTTCAAACGTGTGGAGGGTCTGCGCAGCGGTCCGACGCGGCTGAAAACCAGCGGGGCCGACTACTTCGACCTGACTCCCGACGACGAGCAGAAGATGATCGTCGAGACGGTCGGCGAATTCGCCGCCGAGATATTGCGGCCCGCAGCACGCGACGCCGACGACGCCGCGGTGTATCCGAAGGACCTGATCACCAGAGCCGCCGAGCTCGGCATCACGGCGATCAACATTCCCGAGGATTTCGACGGCATCGCGGCGCATCGCAACACCGTCACGAACGCCCTTGTGGCAGAAGCGCTGGCCTACGGTGACATGGGCCTGGCCCTTCCCATCCTTGCCCCGGGCGGCGTCGCGTCGGCGATCACCAATTGGGGCAGCGCCGCGCAGCAGGCCACTTACCTGGGCGAGTTCGCCGGCGAGAACGTGCCGCAAGCGTGCGTCGCGATCGCCGAGCCGCAGCCGCTCTTCGACCCGATGACGTTGAAGACCACGGCAGTACGCACACCGAGCGGCTACCGGCTCAACGGGGTCAAGTCACTGGTGCCTGCGGCTGCGGACGCCGAGCTGTTCATCGTTGGCGCCCAATTTAACGGGCGACCAACGCTTTTCATCGTGGAGTCGTCTGCGCAAGGGCTAACCGTCAAGGCCGATCCGAGCATGGGTGTCCGGGCTGCCGCCCTGGGGCAGGTCGAACTCGACAACGTCTCCGTTCCGCTGAGCGCACGCCTGGGTGAGGACGAGACCACCGAGGCCGAGTTTGCGGATAACTACCGTGACGCTGTCGCGCTGTCCCGCCTGGGTTGGGCGGCGCTGGCTGTCGGCACCGCCCACGCCGTGCTCGACTACGTGGTGCCCTACGTCAAGGACCGGCACGCCTTCGGCGAGCCGGTCGCTCACCGGCAGTCCGTGGCTTTCATGTGCGCCAACATCGCGATCGAGCTGGACGGCCTGCGGCTGATCATGTGGCGCGGTGCGGCACGGGCCGAGCAGGGTCTGCCGTTCGCGCGGGAGGCCGCACTGGCCAAGCGGTTGGGCACCGACAAGGGCATGCAGATCGGGCTGGACGGCGTGCAGTTGTTGGGCGGCCACGGTTTCACCAAAGAACACCCGGTCGAACGCTGGTACCGCGACCTTCGCGCGGTCGGCGTCGCCGAAGGCGTCGTAGTCATCTAACTTCTCAGCGAAAGACTGATCATGGCAATAAATCTGGAGATGCCCCGCAAGCTGCAGGCGGTAATCGACATGGCCCACCAGGGCGCAGCCGAGATGTTGCGGCCGATCTCACGCAAGTACGACCTGGCCGAACACGCCTATCCGGTCGAACTGGACACTCTTGCAGACCTTTTCGAGGGTGTCACGGAGGCCAAGACCGTCGCGTTCGCCGGTACGGATGCGTTCCGTGACGGCGCGGGCAACGACGAGAACCAGAACGGCGCAAATATGTCGGCACTGGTGAACGCGCTGGAAATTAGTTGGGGCGACGTGGCTTTGCTATTGTCCGTGCCCTTCCAGGGCCTGGGCAACGCAGCGATCTCCGGCGTGGCCACCGACGAGCAGCTGCAACGGCTCGGCAAGGTGTGGGCCGCGATGGCGATCACCGAGCCCGGTTTCGGATCCGACTCGGCCGCGGTGACGACGACCGCGCGGCTCGACGGGGACGAGTACGTCATCAACGGCGAGAAGATCTACGTCACTGCGGGCTCGCGGGCCAGCCACATCGTGGTGTGGGCCACCCTGGACAAGTCTCAGGGCCGCGCCGCCATCAAGTCTTTTGTTGTCCCGCGCGAGCATCCCGGGGTCACCGTGGAACGGCTCGAGCACAAGCTGGGGATCAAAGCCTCCGACACCGCCGCGATCCGCTTCGAGAACGCGCGAATCCCCAAGGATTTCCTGTTGGGCAGCCCGGAGATCCAGGTCGACAAGGGTTTTGCCGGCGTCATGGAGACGTTCGACAACACCCGCCCGATCGTGGCCGCCATGGCCCTCGGGGTGTCGCGGGCCGCGCTGGAGGAGCTTCGCAAGGTCCTCACCGAGGCAGGCGTCGAGATCTCCTACGACAAGCCGTCGCACTCCCAGAGCGCCGCGGCCGCGGAGTTCCTGCGGATGGAGGCCGATTGGGAGGCGGGATACCTGTTGACGGTTCGCTCGGCATGGCAGGCCGACAACAAGATCCCCAACAGCAAGGAAGCGTCGATGGGCAAGGCCAAGGCGGCGCGGGTGGCCAGCGACATCACACTCAAGGCCGTCGAAATGTGCGGCACCACAGGCTATTCCGAGAACACGCTGCTGGAGAAGTGGGCGCGCGACTCGAAGATCCTCGACATCTTCGAGGGCACACAGCAGATCCAGCAGCTGGTCGTGGCGCGCAGGCTGCTCGGCCTGTCGTCGGCCGAGTTGAAGTAGCGAAGCGCCGGGAGCTTCGGCGGGGACGCCTACGGGCCCGTCCAGGAGGCGTTGACCTGATCCTCCACGTCGATCACCTTTGCCTTCTCCGACTGCGGATCGTCGATCTGGTCACTGACGTGACGGGCGATGAACCGCTTGATCTCGGCGTCCACCCCCGCGATGATCCGCACCAGTTCACCGCGGATCGTCGTGGACGCCACGTCGACCGAGATGTCCCGCATCTTGGGTTTGGGGACGTCGATCACGATCAGCAGCGGAGCGGCGGCACGGGCGGTCGCGTTCAGCGAGATCTCCCCGGATACCTTGAAGCGCTGCTTGTCCAGGCGCAGGTCCAGTAGTAGGTCGATGGCGAGCGGGATCCGGATCGCGAACGTCATCTCGTCGCCGAGCGATCGAGTCGCCTGCGGTTCCCCGATCGTGACGTTGGCGGTGACCTTGGCGATTCCGCCAGGCCCCTGGCTCATCGGACCCATGGTGATTTCGCCACCTGCCATAGAACCGAAAGCGTCTGCGACGCGCTTCTCGGTCACGGCGATCTCGAAGAATTGGCGACCGAACTCTTCGTAGGTCATGTAGTCGTGAGTGCTCATATCGGTAACCACCTTCCCACGTTTGCTGGCGTGGCCCGGCGTGCTCGGCGCAAACACGCCTGTCCGGCCCTTGAAGTCCGGCTGAACCAAAAGTAATGTCACTTTTAGTTTCCAGCGGCAAACCAACGGAGTTTTGATGGAATCGTTCGTTCACCTGCGCAAAGGCACCACACCGCGACGGCTGCACGCTGACCTGGACGGCCTCAAGGACGACGAGCTCGGCCGGGGTGGTTTCACCGGTCGCACGGCCAACATGTACCGCCGCCACGATCCCACGGCCTACCGGGTCGACGGCCCGCTGCGCCCTATCGACGTGCTGTCCTCGGAGCTGAAGCCCGGGGACGCCACTGATGCGGCGGCCACCCCGATGCTGCTGTTCTCCAACCCGGACTGCCGGGTCTCACTGAGCCGGCGTGCCGAGGCGATGCCGTACTTCGTCCGCCACGTCGACGGCGACCTGCTGTCGTTCGTGCACCGCGGTTCCGGTCTGCTCGAGACCGAGTTCGGCCCGATGCGCTACCGCGAAGGCGACTGGATCTACCTGCCCAAGGCCACCACCTGGCGACAGGTGCCGGACGACGAGACCACGCTGCTGATGATCGAGGCCACCGACGAGTTCCGGGTGCCGCCGCCGGGCACCTTGGGTCGCCACTTTCCGTTCGACCCGTCGCAGGTGATCATCCCGGAACCTGCCGCGATCGACGACGGGCAAGACGAGTACGAGGTGCGGCTCGTGCATGACGGCGGGCCGACAACGCTTCGCTACCAACGCCATCCGCTCGATGTCGAGGGCTGGCGCGGCGACAACTTCCCGTTCACGTTCAACATCGCCGACTACAACGTCGTCACCTCCGACAGCGTCCACCTGCCCCCGACCGTGCATATGTTCATGCAGGCCACCGGCGTCTACGTGATGAACTTTCTGCCCAAGCCCGCCGAAGGCGTGCCTGGCACCGAGCGAACACCGTGGTATCACCGCAACGTCGACTTCGACGAGATCGCGTTCTTCCACGGTGGAACGCTCTACGGCATCCCGATGCCGCCCGGCTTGATCACGCATGCGCCGCAAGGGGTTCACCACGGCGCACCCGAGAAGGCGCGCGAGCGGGCGCGGCGCAAGTTCGACGACTTCTCCAGCGTCGACTGGCAGGTGATCGCCATCGACACGCGCCGCAGGCTGACGCCGTCGGCCGAGGTGCTGGCCAACGACCTGGGGCAACACCAGTGACCGCAGCCGCCAAGCACTCCTACGACCGCATTCCGTATCTGGTTGCCTACCAGAATAACTCGGCTGTGCGGGACACCTATGGCGGAGTCGAGGATCTGGTCGTCATGGAGAGCTATCTCCTGCGGCCCCAAGACAAGCCGTCAGACACCGTCCTGGTCTTCATGCACCCGATCGGCGGCGGCGCGTACCTGCCCATGATCAACGCGCTCGCCCGCGCAGGTCACCACGTCATCTACTGCAACAGCCGGTTTCGCGGTACCGACTCCGCGCTGCTGATGGAAAAAGTCGTCGAGGACCTCGGCGAGTGCATCAAGGACGCGAAGAACCGGCTGGGTTACGACAAGGTGGTGCTGGCAGGCTGGAGCGGAGGGGGCTCGCTGTCGGTGTTCTACCAGCAGCAGGCCCAGCATCCGACAGTAACGGCGAGCCCGTCCGGTGACGGCCCGGACCTGACGCAGCTGGGCCTCATCCCCGCCGACGGCATCATCCTTCTGGCCGCCCACATCAGCAGGCACGGCACGCTCACGGAGTGGCTCGACGCGTCCATCCTCGACGAATCCGACCCCACTAAGCGGGACCGCGATCTCGACCTCTATGACCCGGACAACCCGAACCAGCCGCCGTACACCGCGGAGTTCCTCACTCGATACCGGCAGGCGCAGATCGATCGCAACCGGCGAATCACCCAGTGGGTCAAGGCGAAACTCGCCGAGCTTAAAGCCGCCGGCCGTCCCGATGACGAGTTCGCCTTCGTCGTGCACGGCACGATGGCCGACCCGCGCTGGTTGGATCCGGCCGTCGACCCGAACGAGCGTGCCCCTCGAACCACCTACCTGGGCGACCCTGAGATCGTCAACATGAGCCCCGTCGGCCTGGCCCGATTCTGCACATTGCGGAGTTGGCTGTCCCAGTGGAGTTACGACGACGCGAACGGCGACGCCGTCAAAGCCGGCCCCGACATCGCCGTGCCGACGCTGGTGATCGGCAACCTCGCCGACAACGCGTGCACGCCGAGCCACACCCGGCGTCTGTACGACGCGATCGGCTATCCCGACAAGGAGATGCATGAGATCGAGGGCGCCAACCACTATTACTCCGGTCCTGCCCAACGTCACAGGCTGCGCGAGGCGGTGGGGATCGTCACCGGCTGGCTGATCCGACACGGCTTCGCAACCACGGACCGCCTCCTGTGACACCCGCCGGCCCACTCGACGGCATCCGCGTGCTCGAGGTCGGCACATTGATCTCGGGACCGTTCGCCGGGCGGCTGCTCGGCGACATGGGCGCCGAGGTCGTCAAGATCGAACCGCCCGGTCAGCCGGATCCGCTTCGCACCTGGGGTCAGGCCGAGCTCGACGGACATCACTTCTTCTGGACGGTACACGCGCGCAACAAGAAAGCAGTCACGCTCAACCTTCGCGCGCCCGGGGGCCGCGACCTGTTCCTCGACCTCGTCGACCACTCCGATGTGATCGTGGAGAACTTCCGGCCCGGCACTCTGGAAAAATGGGGCCTGGGTTACGACGTTCTGCACGAACGCAATCGGGGCATCGTCCTTGTGCGGGTGTCCGGATACGGCCAGACCGGACCGGACGCCGGCAAGGCCGGGTACGCATCGGTTGCCGAGGCGGCCAGCGGTCTGCGGTACATGAACGGGTTTCCCGGCGGGCCGCCGCCACGGTTGGCGTTGTCGCTCGGCGACAGCCTGGCAGGCATGTTCGCCGCCCAGGGCGCGCTGGCGGCGCTGTACCGGCGCACAGTCACCGGGGAGGGCCAGGTCGTCGACGCCGCGTTGACCGAATCCTGTTTGGCTGTACAAGAATCCACCATCCCCGACTACGACGTCGGCGGCGTCGTCCGCGGGCCGTCGGGTACCCGGCTCGACGGCATCGCCCCGTCGAACATCTACCCGACCGCCGACGGCAGCTGGGTGGTGATCGCGGCCAACCAGGACACCGTGTTCCGCCGGCTCTGCGCCGCGATGGAGCGCCCGGAGTTGGCCACCGACGCCCGCTTCGTCAATCACGTTGCGCGCGGACGCAATCAGGACGAGTTGGACAAGATCATCGGCGACTGGGCATCCGAGCGCCAGCCCGACGACGTCATTGCGACGCTCTCGGATGCCGGCGTGATCAGCGGGCCGATCAACACCGTGGCCGAGGTAGTCGAGGATCCGCAGTTACGGGCGCGCGGCATGATCGCCGACCACTGGGACGAGCGGATCCAGCGCACAGTGCTGGGCCCCGGCGTGGTGCCGGTGCTGTCGGCGACGCCGGGCACGATACGCAGCGCCGGGCCCGCGACACCCGGACAGCACAACGACGAGATCTACCTGGGGTTGCTCGGCAAGACCGAAGCCCAGCTCGAGACGCTGCGAACGGAAGGAGTGATATGAACGGCCACGTCACGATCCGCGAAGTGTCGTTGCGTGACGGCCTGCAGATCGAGCAGCCGATTCCATTGCGCGCCAAGGTCGAACTGCTCGAGGCTGTTGTCGCCACCGGGGTGCGCGAGGTCGAGGCGACGGCTTTCGTCTCGCCGTCGAAAGTTCCGGCGATGGCCGACGCCGCCGAACTGGCCGCCGAGCTGTCGCGTTTCGACGGGGTGGAGTTCTCCGCGCTGGTCGCCAGCCCCAACGGCGCCAAACGCGCGATCGCCGCGGGTCTGGGCCGCATCGAATTCGTCGTGTCTGCCGCCGACGAGTTCAGCCGCGCCAACGTCGGACGTTCCACGGCCGAGGCCACCGCGCAGATCGGGGAGATCGTCGCAATCGCGCACGACAGCGCGGCCGCGGTGGAGGTGATCATCGCGTGCGCGTGGGACAGCCCTTTCGACGGGCCGACCGCGCCCCGACGGACGCTCGAGATCGTCGAGCACGCAGGCAATCACGGTGTGGACCGTCTCGCCGTGGCGGACACGATCGGTACCACCACCCCTGGCCGCACCACCGACCTGCTCACCGCCGTTCAGCGCGTGTCCGGCGACATTCCTCTCGGCGCGCACTTCCACAACACCCGCGGAGCCGGCCTGGCGAGCGCGTACGCCGCAGTCGAAGCAGGCGTCACCCGCTTGGACGCGTCGGTGGGTGGTCTGGGCGGCTGCCCGTTCGCCCCCGGCGCCACCGGCAACATCGCCACCGAAGACCTGGTGTACATGTTGCGGGACAGCGGGATCGACACTGACGT
>JAVHWG010000276.1:0-9629 GCA_032159965.1 Mycobacterium sp. | reverse complement strand
GGTCGATGCCCGCGTCCTTGTACGCGCGGCGCAGCACTTCGGCCTGGGCGTCGGGGTTCGGTGCGAGCAGGCCGTTGGAGCGACCGTCGTGGTTGATCGCGCTGCCGGCGATCACGGCAAGGATCTGATCGCCGTCGCGGCGCGCGTCGTCGACACGCTTGAGCACCAGCATCCCGGCTCCTTCGGAGCGGGCGTAGCCGTCGGCGTCGGACGAGAACGACTTGATCCGGCCGTCGCCGGCCAGCACGCCGCCGATCTCGTCGAAGCCCAGCGTCACGGCGGGGGTGATCAGCGCATTGACGCCGCCGACGATCGCGACGTCGGCCTCGCCGCTGCGCAGCGCCTGCACGCCCTGATGCGCCGCCACCAACGACGACGAGCACGCGGTGTCGATGGCGACCGACGGGCCGCGGAAATCGTAGAAGTAGGACACCCGGTTGGCGATGATCGCGCTCGAGGTGCCGGTGATGGCGTACGGGTGCGCCGTCGTCGGGTCCATCATCGCCATGAACTGGTAGTCGTTGGTGGTGTTACCGACGAACACCCCGACGCTCTTGCCGCGCAGGCTCGACGCAGGAATTCGGGCGTGCTCCAACGCTTCCCACGTCAGCTCCAGCGCCATCCGCTGCTGTGGGTCGAGGTTGTCGGCCTCCATCTTCGACAGCGCGAAGAACTCGGAGTCGAAGCCCTTGATGTCCTTGAGGTAGCCGCCGCGGGTGCGTGCTCGCGCGATGCGCTCAGCCAGTCGCGGCTCGTCGAGGAACTCGCTCCACCGTCCCTCGGGCAGGTCGGTGATTCCGTCACGACCTTCCAGCAGCGCCTGCCACGTCTCCTCGGGGGTGTTCATGTCGCCTGGGAAGCGGGTGGCCAGCCCGACGATCGCGATGTCGGCGACGTCGCGGGTGCGCGACCAGTCTTCGCTGTCACCGGTGTCGTCGACCTCGGGCTCACCGTCGACGATCCGGGTGGCCAGCGACTCGATGGTCGGATGCTGGAATGCCACCGTGGCCGACAGCGTGACCCCGGTGAGGTCCTCGATGTCGGCGGCCATCGCGACCGCGTCGCGCGACGACAACCCGAGTTCGACCATCGGAGCGGTTTCGTCGATCGAATCGGGGGCCTGGCCTGTGGCATTGCCGACCCAGTTGCGCAACCAGGTACGCATCTCGGCGACGGTCATGTCACCAGGCGTGGTGGTCGCGACATCGGATGTCGCCGTTGGCTCGAAGTCGTTGGTTTCCATGCTCTTTTCGCGGGTGTCAGTCCGCCGCGTCGGGGAAGGAGTTGATAGAGGACGTGCCACCGCGGAGGCTGCCGTCGATGTAGGCGCCGCGGCAGGCCCGGCGACCGATCTTGCCGCTGGATGTCCGCGGAATCGTGCCGGCGGGCATCAGCAGCACGTCGCGGACCGTGACGCCGTGGCGCACGGCGATCGCCGCGCGGATGTCGTCGGCGATCGGCTCGATCGCGAGCTTGTGGGTGCCCGCGGCACGCTCACCGACGATCACCAACTGCTCCGACGTGTCCTCCGGGTCATAGGTCAGCCCGGCGTGCGGGTTGTCGAACACCGTCTGCGGTAGCTGGTTGGCCGGCACCGAGAATGCCGCGGCGAAGCCGACCCGCAGCGCGCGGGTCGCTTCCTGTGCGGTGTACTCGAGGTCCTGGGGGTAGTGGTTGCGGCCGTCGATGATCACCAGTTCCTTGATCCGGCCGGTGCAGTAGAACTCGCCGTCGAGGTACGCACCGAGGTCGCCGGTGCGCATCCACATCGCATCGTCGGGTGCGCCCTCGGCGTGCGAGGGGTTGGTCCGCGACTTGAGGATGTTCTGGAACGTGTCGCGGGATTCCTCCTCCTTGTTCCAGTAACCGGTGCCGACGTTGTTGCCGTGGACCCAGATCTCGCCGATCTGGCCGTCGGGTAACTCGGTGGCGGCCTCGGGGTCGACGATCACGGCCCACTCGTCGTAGCCGATTTCGCCGCACGACACCTGCGGCACCGCCCTGGGCGTATCCGTCGGTACCTGAACCAGCCGATCCCTGGCCAGTTCGTCGCGGTCGACGCTGATGATCGTCGCCGCCTCTTCTGCGTTGGTGGTGGAGACGAACAGCGTGGCCTCGGCCATCCCGTATGACGGCTTGATCACTGTTTCCTTCAACCCGTACGGCGCGAAAGCCTCATAGAACTTGCGCATCGACGCCTGAGAGACGGGTTCACTCCCGTTCAGAATGCACTTCACGTTGCTGAGGTCGAGTTCGGGCTCGCCCTCCTTCGGCAGCCCGCGCATCGCGGCGTGTTCGAACGCGAAGTTCGGTGCCGCCGAGATGCTGGGTCCGCCGTTGGTGCCCTTGACCCCGAGCTCGCGCAGCCACCTGATGGGCCGTCGCACGAACGCGGCCGGGGTCATGAATGTCGCGTGCCGGCCGATGACCGACGGCATCATGATCGTGATCAGCCCCATGTCGTGGAAGAACGGGAGCCAGCTCACCCCCCGGTGGTTTTCGTCGCCTTCGAGGGCCGTCGCCACCTGGACGATGTTGGTTCCCACCGCGAGATGTGTGATCTTCACGCCGGCGGGGGCGCGGGTCGATCCCGAGGTGTACTGCAGATAAGCGACCGTCTCTTCGGTGGCGGGCGGCGGTTCCACCCAGGTGTCGGCGACCTCGTCCGGGATGGCGTCCACGGCGATGATGCGTGGTCGCTCCTTCGCCGGGCGGTTACGGAAGAATTTGCGCACGCCCTCGGCTGAGCCGGTGGTGGTGAGGATGACCGACGGGGTGCAGTCGTCGAGCACCGAATGCAGCCTGCCTACGTGGCCCGGTTCCGCCGGGTCGAAGAGAGGCACGGCTAGCCTCCCGGAATACATCGCACCGTAAAACGCGGTGAGGTACTCCAAGTTCTGCGGGCACAGGATCGCGATCCGATCCTCGGGTTGCGTGACCTGCTGCAACCGCGCGGCGACCGCACGATTACGGGCGCTGAACGTAGACCACGTCATGTCCCGCTCGATGCCGTCGCGCTCGGTCGAGAAGTCTAGGAAGCGGTACACCAGGTGGTCGCCACGGATCTGTGACCAGCGCTCCACGTGGCGAACGATGCTCGCGCCCTCCGGGAACTTGATGCGTCCCGTCTTCTTGTCGATGAAGGGATTCACCCAAATCGGCACGTTTACTCTCCTGTCGAAGCCCCTCGGCCGGTCGTCCGCTCGGCGGCACTAGCCGCAAGAGCCCAAACCTTACAAATCCTACAGAGGCCTAGCAGTCATCGCCGTAACCTGGACCTGGCTGGACGAAGTGTCGCGAGACTCCTGCTGACCAGCCGGTTCGGACGACGCGACCGTTGCCGCTCTTAGTTATTTCTTAATGTTAGGCGACGGCCTCTCGGCCACCAAATCGGGCGCCGGTTCGAGACAGCAACGTTATGGTTGCGCACTCGTGCCCGCCCCCGAGTCCGAGTTCCTCAGTCACAGATGGGCCGGATGCGGCGCGCCGTTGATCAGGCCGCCGGCCCAGTTGCTCGTCCACACCGTGGCAGGCTGCCCGTCGATACTCCAGAATTCCGGAGTGTTGTACAGCGCGTGTACCGGGTGTGCAGCGCCGCCGGCCAGTGTCTCCAGTGTGGTCGGCAGATTGAGGAGGCTGAAGGCGTCCTTGGGTGCCGCGCAGATGAGGTCGCCTACCCCGCAGATCTGGTTGGTCCGGCCATCGAGGGTGCCGAAGCCGCCGTCGCGGGGTCCGGTCATGGTCATGCCGGCCGGAATGAACGGCATGCCCTGCAGGGTGATCTCGGCCCCTTCACCGGGCGGGTTGGGCCCGACGTCCTGGCCGACGCCGGGTTGACGGCGGCCGTCGGCGATGAGCGTGGCACCGAGTACACGGTCGGCGGCCACAGGTCCTCTGCCGTTGCCGATATCGCCGGCAACGTCGCCGCCGATCACCGCGCCCTGCGAAAACCCGACGATCAAATAGCTCGTCATCGGGCACTTGGACGCCATGGCGGCGATCGCGCTCTTCGTCGTTGCGGTGCCCTCCCGCCGGCTGTCGTCGTAGGACATCTGGTTGTCGTTGGAGAACGGGCGATGGAACTGGGCGGTGTAAGGAACGGTGTAGATCTGCAGCCGCGCGGGGTCGAACTGCTTGGCAAGGGGCTGCGTCACATTGAGCAACAAGGCATTCGGGAACTGCGTCGGGTTCATCGGATCTTGTTGCGGGGATGACTCCGCGGTGCCGGGAATCGATACCAGCATCACGTCCGGACAGCCCGCCCCCTGGACCTTGGCACCGCCGGGCCGCTTGTAGAGGTAGAGACCTACGGCGACGGCGACGACCAGCAGAACGGCAATGCCGACGTAGAGCCAGACAGCGCGGCTGCGCCGGTTCTTTCGACCCGCGCTCATCCGTGCTTGGGATGGGGTGCAGTGTCTACCGTCTGCGCCGCCCAGTCGCGAGTCCACGCGGTCGCGGGGCGACCGCTCTCGTTCCAGAACTCAATGGTGTTGTACAGCGCGTGGACCGGCGCGCCGGCGCCACCGGTCAACACGTCGATGGTGTGCGGCAGGTTGGTGATGTCGAACGCCTCCACCGGGGCGGCACAGATCAGGTCGCCCTTCGCGCAGATCTGGTTGGTCCGCTTGTCGAGCGCGCCGAAGCCGCCGGGACGCGGCCCGGTCATGGTGATTCCGAACGGCTTGAGCGTGTCGCCGGACAGCAACGGCACGTGCTGCAGCGTGACCTCGGCACCCTGGCCGGGCGGGTTCGGGCCGACGTCCTGGCCCACCCCTTCTTCGCGGCGTCCGTCGGCGATCAAGGTGACGCCGAGCACGAGATCCTCGTCGACGGGCCCCTTCCCGTTGCCGATGTCACCGGCGATGTCCCCGGCGATGACGGCCCCCTGCGAGAAGCCGACGATCACGTAGCTGGTCAGCGGGCACCGGTCGTTCATGTCGGTCAGCGCCTTGACGGTGTTGTTGTAGCCCTCTTTGCGGCTGTCGTCGTAGGACAACTCTTTGTCGGTGCCGAACGGCCGATGGAACTGCGCGGTGTAGGGGACCGTATAGATCTGGGCCCGGGCGGAATCGAACTGCTGCGCAAGCGGGCGGGACACGTTGAGCATCAGCGCATTCGGAAACCTGGTCGGGTTCAGAGGATCGTCGTCGGGGGCTGACTCCCATGTACCTGGCACCGAAACCACCTGAACGTCAGGGCAACTGGCGTCCTGGAATTCCGGGCGCGGTTTCTTCGGTCTGCTGGGGACGGTCGGCGGCTGCGCGTTGGGCGGTGCTGTGGAGCCCGGCGCCGCGGTCTGTGGTTTGCCGGGCGGGCGCAGGTAGTTGACGGCGAAGATCAGCACAACAACCACCAGCGCGCACACGGCGCCGGCGGCGACGAGCGCGAGAATGAGATGGCGTTTCCGCCGAGAGTCGTTCGCCATCGTCTCCTGCTCAGCAGAGTCGTTCGGTTGCGATGCGGATGTAACTCGCGGTGGCGATGTCGACATCGGCCGATGTGGGCGCGTTCGAGCTCATATGCGCGTCGTGCACGTCGTTGGATACCAGCGGATGCACATAGTCCCACAGCGCCTGCTGACTCTGCCCCGCCGCGCGCGCCTGGCAAACGTAGGAGCCGATGGACAGCGCCAATAAGTCAGTGGACGGGCGCAGGCCATCGGCCACCAGCGCGTTCAGGTAAGCCTGTTGCTGTGGGCTGATCGCCAGTGCCGCGCGACCTCCGGTGGGTTCGCTGGCCGGCAGCGACGGCAGCGCCGACGCCACGGGACCGGGCGGCGACGAAGGTTTCGACGAGGCTTCGCTGGCCGGCAGCGAGACGCTGGACATGAAGCCGTCGGTCGCCGAGCACCCAGACGCCGCAGCGACCAAGCTGGTCAGCACCGCGGTACAACACCCCGCCGTCCAGCCTGCCGTCCGTTGCACCCTTCCACGGTACCGGCTGATCGGCGGGCTACCACGCGAGCGACCTCGCACACCGCGAGGTTGCCCCGTCCTGCCCGGCTAGTGGATGGTGGCGACCAACTCGCCGGCCATCGCACCGAGCTGCGGACCCCATGTCCCCCAGTCGTGGTTGCCGGCCGGGGGGAAGTCGAAGTGGCCGTTGTGGCCGCCGACCACGCGGTACTGCTGGTAGAAGAATCGGTTCGTGCCGGCGAACTGATCGCAGTAGCCGATCATCGCGGCCGGATCAGTGCATGTGGTCGCCTGAGGGCTGAACACCCATAACCGAGTGTTGTTCTGCACCAGCAGCGAGACGTGCACGTAAGGCGAATGCCACTTCCAGCGGCCCAACTGAGGCAAACCCCACATGTTGCGGGTGTCGACACCGCCGAAGCGCATCAGTCCTTCTGTGACCGCTCCGTCGACCCCGGTTCTCTCAGGGGCGAGCACCCCTGAGAGCGAGCCGGCGAACCGGTACCGGTCCGGGTGGAAGGCGGCCATCGTCAGGGCGCCGTAGCCGCCCTGGGCGGCACCGACGATGCCGTTCCCGGTCGGTGCCAGACCCTTGTTCGCCGCCAGCCAGTCCGGCAGCTCCTCGGACAGGAACGTCTCCCACTGCCGGCTACCGTCCTGCTCCCAGTTCGTGTACATGCTGTAGGCGCCACCCGCGGGGGCGACCACCGAGATGCCCTTGCCGGCCAGCGTGTTCATCGCGTTGCCCGCGGTCACCCAGTTGCTTACGCCTTCACCGGCATTGAACGCGTCCAGCAGAACGACGGCGTGCGGGCCGCCCGCGAGGAAGGCGACCGGGATGTCGCGCCCCATCGCGCCCGAGGGCACCATCAGCGTCTCGACTTCCGCGCTTGCGGTGCCGGACATCTCGGGCACCGCGCACAGCCCGATCCCGAGGATCGCGGCCAACGCGGTACGCAGTAACGCCGCACGAACCTTCATTGCCGCCCCTCTCAGTCCGCCGTAAGCGTTCCGCGCGCCTTGCCGTCGCGCAAGCGCTCCTCGGCCCTTACCCGAATCCGCAACGTAGTGAACCACATCACACAGCAAAGGCGCGACGGCGAGGGCCTGAGCGGGAAAGACAAACGAGGGCGACCACACGTGTGGTCGCCCTCGTTCGGTGATGTGTTTCCGGTTAGCTGGGTGGACCCTAGCTGGTCGGTGTTGCGCCGAGCACCCGCTGGATGTCGGGCTTCATCGCGCCCAGCTGCTGGCCCCAGTAGGCCCAGCTGTGAGTGCCGGATTCGGGGAAGTTGAACACCGCGTTCTTGCCGCCGGCCGCGATGTAGTTCTCCTGGAAGGTCTTGTTGGTGCGAAGGGTGAAGCCCTCCAGGAACTTCGCGTTGAAGTCGCCGCCACCGAGCTCATTGGGCTTGCCGTTGCCGCAGTACACCCAGAGGCGGGTGTTGTTGGCCACGAGCTTGTCCATGTTGACCATCGGGTCGTTGCGCTTCCACGCCGGGTCACTGGACTCGCCCCACATGTCCTTGGACTTGTAGCCACCGGCGTCACCCATCGAGGTGTTGACCAGACCCGGCCACCAGCCCTCGGAGAGGTTCAGGAAGCCCGACAGCGAAGCTGCGTACGGGAACTGCTGCGGGTAGTAGATCGCCAGGGTCATGGCCGCTGATCCCGCCATCGACAACCCGACCGCGGCGCTGCCCGTGGGCTTCACCTGCTTGTTGGACGCCAGGTAGGCCGGCAGTTCCTGCGTGATGAATGTCTCCCACTTGTAGGTCGTGCAGCCGGCCTTGCCGCATGCCGGCTTGTACCAGTCGCTGTAGAAGCTGGACTGGCCGCCGACGGGCATGACCACTGACAAACCGGACTGGTAGTACATCTCGAAGGCGTTGGTCTCGATGTCCCAGCCGTTGAAGTCGTCGCGGGCGCGAAGACCGTCGAGCATGTAGACCGCCGGCGAATTGGCGCCGCCGCTCTGGAACTGCACCTTGATGTCGTGACCCATCCCGGCCGACGGCACCATCAGGTACTCGACCGGCAGACCGGGCCGGGAGAACGCTCCCGCAGTCGCCGAGCCTCCTACGACGCCGACCAGACCCGGCAGCAGCGCCGCAGCCATTGCTGCGACCGTCAGCGTGCGAGCCGTGCGGCCCCGCAACTTCTCAACGAACTTCATTCTGTGTGTCCATCCCATCATTTATGCGAATGGCACCGCGCGTCCCCGCTGCCGTGCCTTGGGTAGTCAACCACATCTCGGTGTGATTCACTCGGCGCGAGCCCCTCACCTGCTCTTTTGCGATCAGCGTTCAGCGTCACGCGCGGGGCGGGGTCAGGACTCTGCAACTGCGACCCCCAGTCACGGGCGGTGACCCGTGTTCGCGAAGCGGGGCGTCGCGTTACATCTGCCGGGCGTGCTTCCCCCGGCTGTGTTGTATTGAACTCATCAGACCGAACCGATCGTCTGATTGAAGTATCACCGCGCCATTGCGATGTGACTTCCAGGAGCAGAACCCGCCAGCTAACACTCCGTGAACAGCTAGGGTCCCGTCGCAGGCAAGCCTGTGTAAGGGGTACCACTTAACGGCGGCTCACTCAAGCCGCAGCGATTCAGCTCATACTTCGGCACGCGGTCGATCCGGTAACTCGTGAACTCGAATGCATGCAGAACGTTGGAAAAAAATTTCCGAAACCCGAGCGGACTTCTGATCGACGACAAGACCGCCTCAGTGGAAGGACATCCCAGCGCCGTGCGCGCCTCGGCGATCCAGTTTTCGTCGATGTAGGGGGGAACATACGGGTGCTTGTTCACCCAGGGTCCATCGGCCACCACCCAATCGGGGAAGAGGTTTTTGTCGTGGCCGATCCTGGCGTCCTCCAGTCGCTCCGTATGCCCGGCCAACGGATTCGCCAGCCCTATCTGATCGAGCACCTTGACATCGAGTCCCACATTCATGCTGAGCATTCCGAGGTTGGTGAAGAACACCGTGTGCGGGCCTTTCGCCTCCGGGGGTTGCCCCGGTGCGGGTGGCGGCGGAGGTACGGCGGGCACGACGTCCCACTGGGTGTAGTTGCCCGAGGGAAGGAGCAACGCACCTTCGGGAGTGTTGTCGATCGCCTCGATCGCCGCGCGCATCCGCGGATAGTCGAGGTAGTCGGCTGCGGTGACCGGATGTGGATTGCCGGTCGCCTGCGCATAGAACCGGCGTTCGTCGACGATGCCGGAGTAGGTGACCCGGGTGGCGTCGGCACCCATCCCCGGCGAATTCGCCGCCCACAGTGCCCACCCGACGACTGCCAGCCACACCGCGGCCGTCGCGCCTGCAACAACGGCGCCAGTCCCCCGGGATAGCTTGGTCCGATCCGGCAGCACGACGGGGATCACTGCCACGGGCGCCAACAGGCAGAAGACCGGTGTCAGCAGAACCCGGCCGTGCATGAAGTCGCCGCCCTGGCGGATCCAGTAGGCGCCCTGAAGCAGACCGCTGAAGATCATGAACGCGACGACGGCCACCGGGCTCTGAACCAGCCTGGCCAGCCAGCCCTGGTCGCTGCGCGCAGATCTGCGTATCCACCACGGCCTGCCGCGGGTGGCAAGAGCGACCACGCCGAGGCCGATGAGCAGGATCGCCGGTGCCCACAGCAGATACGGGTGATTGAAATTGGCGAGGTACACAAAGCCTTGGGCCCATTTGGATCCCGCTGCATCCTTGG
>JAVHWG010000261.1:0-2625 GCA_032159965.1 Mycobacterium sp. | reverse complement strand
AGCCAGGCCGGTCGGGTGGAACTGGTAAAACTCCATGTCCTCCAGCGGCAGGCCACGGCGGAACGCGATGCCCATACCGTCCCCAGTCAGGGTGTGGGCGTTGGACGTGGTCTTGAAGACCTTGCCGAACCCGCCGGTCGCGAACACGACGGCCTTGGCGTGGAAGACGTGGATCTCGCCGGTGGCCAGCTCGTAGGCGATCGCGCCAGTGCAGACCGGTCCGTCGGCGGTCTCGGTGAGGGCGATGTCGAGCACGTAGAACTCGTTGAAGAACTCCACGTCGTGCTTGACGCACTGCTGGTACAGCGTCTGGAGGATCATGTGGCCGGTGCGGTCCGCCGCGTAACAGGCCCGCCGGACGGGCGCCTCGCCGTGGTTGCGGGTGTGGCCGCCGAAGCGCCGCTGGTCGATCCGTCCCTCGGGCGTCCGGTTGAACGGCAGGCCCATCTTCTCCAGGTCCAGGACGGCGTCGATCGCCTCCTTCGCCATGATCTCGGCGGCGTCCTGGTCGACCAGGTAGTCACCGCCCTTGATCGTGTCGAAGGTGTGCCACTCCCAGTTGTCGTCCTCGACGTTGGCCAGCGCGGCGCACATCCCGCCCTGGGCCGCGCCGGTGTGCGACCGGGTCGGGTACAGCTTCGTCAGGACGGCCGTGCGGACGTCGACGCCGGACTCGGTCGCGGCAGCCAGCGCGGCCCGCATCCCGGCGCCGCCCGCGCCCACGATGATCGTGTCGAACCGGTGGAACCGCATCGCTGGGCCTCTCACGTGATGTTCGGATCGAAGGTGAAGATCACCAGCGTGCCGAGGACCATGACCAGGCTCGTCGCGGTGTAGAGCCCCATCTTCAGCCAGAACCGGCTGGCGGGGCGCTGGGCGTAGTCGTTGATGATCACGCGCAGCCCGTTGGTGCCGTGCAGCTGCGCCAGCCAGAGCATCGCCAGGTCGTAGACCTGCCAGAACGGGTTCGCCCAGCGTCCGGCGACGAACGCGAACCCGAGCCGGTGCACGCCGCCGTCGGCGATGTTCATGATGAACAGGTGCGCGAGCACCAGGACGACGAGCAGCAGGCCGGACATGCGCATGAACAGCCACGAGTACATCTCGAAGTTCGACCGCGGCCGGGTGCGGGACCTGGGGGCCTCGATGGTGGTGGCGGCCATCACTTGCTCCCGAACAGGTCGTTGATCGTGCGCAGCAGCATGAAGTAGGCGCCGGGGACCATCACGCCGAACCAGACGATCACGATCAGCCAGAGCAGCTGGCGCTGGAGGCGGACGCCGCGCTGCCAGAAGTCGATCGCGATGATCCGCAGGCCGTTGAGCGCGTGGAACAGCACCGCGCCGACCAGGCCGACCTCCATGACGTTCATGACCGGGTTCTTGTACGAGTTGATGACCGTGTTGTAGGCGTCCGGCGAGACCCGCACGAGCGCGGTGTCGAGCACGTGGACGAACAGGAAGAAGAAGACCAGGACGCCGGTGATGCGGTGGGCGACCCAGGACCACATCCCCTCCCGGCCTCGGTACAGCGTCCCCGCCGGGCGGCGGGACGGCGGTGCTGCGGTGGGCACGACGGAGGCCTTTCGCGGAAACGGGCGTCCCGCGTACGAACGCCCGCGACGGTGAGTAACGGTCAGCGACGATGCTAAATCCGGCGAGACGCCAGCTTGAGGAGGGTGTGAGGGATCAGACACCTGAGTGGATAAATCTCACATCCCTCGTGGGCGGTCCGGAATGCGCGTTTGCCGGCCGTCCACTAGGTGAGATCACGGTCTGGTGACGGACGTCCAGCTGATCTGCCGGGTGTAACGGCGGCGGTTACGCTCCGATCGATCCGCACCGCAGCGGCGCGGTGCACCAAGGGGTAGGAGACCGTCTTGCGGTTCTCGCGTGGGATTCAGCTCACCGCCGTGCTGGCGACGGGCGCGATGGCCCTGGCGGCCTGCGGCAACACCGAGGATTCCGGCAGCACGGGATCCACCAGTGGTGGCAAGCTCCAGGTCGGCCTCGCCTACGATATCGGCGGACGCGGTGACAAGTCGTTCAACGACTCGGCTGCCCTGGGCCTGGACAAGGCCAAGAAG
Organism: Mycobacterium sp.; assembly: GCA_032159965.1. GTDB lineage: Bacteria > Actinomycetota > Actinomycetes > Mycobacteriales > Mycobacteriaceae > Mycobacterium. The sequence continues at coordinate 539 of JAVHWG010000261.1, read as the reverse complement.
GAACTCGGGGTCACGGCCTCGGAGGTCAGCCCCAACCCGTCGGGCACCGACCGCGCCGACAAGCTCAACGGCCTGGTGGACACCAAGAAGAACCCGATCGTCGCCGTCGGCTTCAAGTTCGCCGACGACCTGAAGAAGGTCGCGGCCGCCCATTCCGGCACCAACTTCGCGATCGTCGACGACGGCAGCATCCAGGCCAAGAACGTCGCCAACATTCTGTTCGCGGAGGAGCAGGGCTCCTACCTCGTCGGGGTCGCCGCCGCGCTCAAGAGCAAGGCCAAGCACGTCGGGTTCGTCGGCGGCGTCAAGAGCGACCTGATCGCCAAGTTCGAGGCCGGCTACACGGCCGGCGTCCACTCGGTCGACCCGGCCATCAAGGTCGACGTCCAGTACCTGACGGCGCCGCCGGACTTCACCGGCTTCGCCGCGCCGGCCAAGGGCAAGGTCGCCGCGAAGGGCATGATCGACAACGGCGCCGACGTGGTCTACCACGCCGCCGGCGGATCCGGGTCTGGCGTGTTCGACGCGGTGGTCGAGGC
>JAVHWG010000245.1:0-3722 GCA_032159965.1 Mycobacterium sp. | reverse complement strand
GACGACCGCGCCACGGCACTGCGCCTGCTGGGCCGGGCGTTGCGGCACACCTCGGTTTCGGGTGTCCTCACCAACATCGACTTCCTGCGCTTCATTCTGGACGACCCTGACGTGATTGCGGGCCGGTTGGACACCGGCCTTCTGGACCGCCGGGTCGGGGACTTCGCCGCCGCTGACGCCGACGACGAAGAGCTGATCGCCGGCGCCGCGTTTCGCTGGCTGCAGGCGTGGAGTCGGTCGACAAACGACCTATGGAGCCATCCGTCGGGATGGCGGGTCGGTGACCACACCCCGATGTCGATTCGGCTGCAGGGCGGCGCCCGGGTCGAGCACGTCCACATCGGCGGGCGTCCGGAGAATGCCACCGCGCGACTGGAGGACGGTGAAACCCACTCGCTGAGCGCCGAATTGACGGGCCCGGTGTTGGTGGTCACCCTTGACGGCCTGCGCCGCGAATACGTCGCGGCAATCGACGAGCACCGGATCTGGCTGACCGGCGCTGCAGGCACGATGGTGCTCACCGAGATACGGGAGGCGGCCATCCGCCCCGACGATGCGCACGACGGCGACGCCGAATTGACCAGCCCGATGCCGGGCACGGTGGTGGCGATCGGCGTCGAATCGGCATCAGAGGTGTCGGCGGGCGACGTCGTCGTCACGGTCGAGGCCATGAAGATGGAGCACGCGCTCACCGCGCCCGTCGACGGCGTCGCCGAGTTGTTCGTCGACGTCGGCGACCTCGTCAAAGTCGGCCAGCTGCTGGCCCGAATCACTGCCCACCAGAAGGACTCAGCCCAGAAAGAAGAGGGGGCACTGTGACGGACTTCTTGTCGACGGCCGCACTGCCGGACGACTACCAACAGTTGGCCGAGACGGTGCGCGATTTCGCCCGGACGGTCGTCGCGCCGGTGGCCGCGCACCACGATGCCGAGCACTCGTTCCCCTACGAGGTGGTGTCGGGGATGGCCGAAATGGGACTGTTCGGCCTTCCGTTCCCCGAAGAGTTCGGCGGGATGGGTGGTGACTACTTCGCGTTGTGCCTGGCGGTGGAGGAACTGGCGAAGGTCGACCAGAGCGTCGCGGTGACGCTCGAGGCGGGCGTATCGCTGGGCGCGATGCCGATCTACCGGTTCGGTACGGCGGCGCAGAAAAAGGAGTGGCTGCCGGACCTGGCGGGCGGCCACGCGCTCGGTGCGTTCGGCCTCACGGAGCCCGATGGCGGGTCGGACGCCGGGGCCACCAAGACCACGGCGGTTCTCGACGGCGACGAGTGGGTGATCAACGGCAGCAAGCAGTTCATCACCAACTCAGGAACAACCATCACACGGTTGGTCACCGTCACAGCCGTGACAAACCGGGCCCAGCGGCACAAGGAGGTGTCCTCGCCCCACAAGGAGATCTCGTCGATCGTGGTTCCGCTGCCGGCGCATGGCTGCACCGTCGGACCCGCCTACGACAAGGTCGGCTGGAACGCCTCCGACACCCATCCGCTCACCTTCAGCGACGTGAGAGTTCCCAAGGAGAATCTCCTCGGCGAGCGGGGTCGCGGATACGCGAACTTCCTGCGCACGCTCGACGAGGGCCGCATCGCGATCGCCGCGCTTGCCACCGGCGCAGCCCAGGGTTGCGTGGACGAATGTGTGAAATACGCCAAGGAGCGGCATGCGTTCGGCTAGGCGATCGGCAGGCACCAGGCGGTGGCTTTCAAGATCGCGAGAATGGACGTTCGTGCCCACGCCGCGCGTGCCGCGTACTACGACGCCGCCGCGCTGATGCTCGCCGGAAAGCCGTTCAAGCGAGAGGCCGCAATCGCCAAGGTGGTTGCCAGCGAGGCGGCGATGGACAACGCCCGCGACGCCACTCAGATTCATGGTGGCTACGGCTTCATGAACGAATTCACCGTCGCTCGCCATTACCGGGACAGCAAAATACTCGAAATAGGCGAAGGCACCACTGAAGTTCAGTTGATGGTGATAGCGCGCTTGCACGGCCTCTGAAAATTCAGGTTGCTGAATGGTTCAGCAACCGTCTCGGAATTTGCTAAGTTGCGACTTGCCGTGCCCACGAGTTCACTGGCAAGCTGCGGTGCCGCGCGTACCCTGATGGGACAGGCCAGTTCGATTCGGAAGAGCGACGACGGGTCGGACGCGAGACGGAGGAGTGGGTTTGCCCGAGCCGCTTACGACCGTCGTGATGGAGCCGATTTGCCTGGTGGGACCCGACGGACAGGCCACGGACGAGGTCCGGTACTCGCGCGAGTTGCCCCACGAGACCCTGTCGTGGCTTTACGAGATGATGGTCGTGACGCGCGCCCTCGACGGCGAATTCGTGAACCTGCAGCGGCAAGGCGAGCTGGCGCTGTTCCCGTCCAGCAACGGCCAAGAGGCCGCCCAGGTGGGCGCGGCCGCGAGTCTGCGCAAGACTGACTGGTTGTTCCCCCAGTACCGCGAACTCGGCGTCTATCTGGTGCGCGGCATTCCGCCCGGCAACATCGGCCTGATGTGGCGCGGCACCTGGCTAGGCGGACTGGAATTCGACAAGAAGCGGTGCGCCCCGATGAGCATCCCGATCGGCACGCAGGCCCTGCACGCCGTCGGCGCCGCGATGGCCGCGCAGCGGCTCGGCGAGGACTCGATCACGGTCGCCTTCGTCGGCGACGGCGCCACCAGCACCGGCGATGTGCACGAGGCGCTCAACTTCGCGGCGGTGTTCAAAGCGCCGTGCGTCTTCTACGTCCAGAACAACCAGTGGGCCATCTCGATCCCGGTGAGCCAGCAGACCGCGGCACCGTCGTTGGCGCACAAGGCAATCGGCTACGGCATGCCCGGCGTGCGCGTCGACGGCAATGACCCGCTGGCGTGCTTCGCGGTGATGGCCGAAGCGGCGAAGCGGGCACGGGCGGGTGAGGGGCCGACGCTCATCGAGGCGGTCACTTACCGCATGGGGCCACACACCACGTCTGACGACCCGACGCGGTACCGCTCGCAGGAGGAACTCGACAAGTGGTCCGCACTCGATCCCATCCCGCGCTACCGCACGTATCTCGAGTCGATCGGCGTGTGGAGCCAACGAGTGGAACAGCGCATCGAGGCGCGCGCTAACCGGTTGCGCACCGAGTTGCGCGACGCCGTGTTCGGCGCTGCGGACATCGACGTCGCAGAGGTGTTCGAGCACGTCTACGGCGAGATGACGCCGGACCTGATCGCGCAGCGTGAGCAGCTCTTCGCCGAATTGGCCAGGGAGGCACAGTGACCGACGTAGCCGAGCGAGCAACCGACATGACATCCCCGGACCCGCGGCCCGGTCCGGGCTCGGGCAAGGTCACACCCGCCAGCGAGAACATGACGATGGTGCAGGCGATCAACCGCGCATTGCACGACGCGATGACCGCCGACGAGCGAGTGATGGTCTTCGGCGAGGATGTCGCTGTGCAGGGTGGCGTGTTCCGGGTCACCGAGGGCCTCCTGGACGATTTCGGGTCGCAGCGGTGCTTCGACACACCGTTGGCGGAGTCGGCGCTGATCGGCATCGCAATCGGTATGGCTATCCGCGGGTTGGTGCCGGTACCGGAGATCCAGTTCGACGGGTTCTCCTACCCGGCCTTCGATCAGGTGGTCAGCCACTTGGCCAAATACCGGATGCGTACCCGAGGCGAAATCGCGATGCCGGTGACGATCCGCATTCCTTCCTTCGGTGGAATCGGTGCGGCAGAACATCATTCG
>JAVHWG010000212.1:0-4330 GCA_032159965.1 Mycobacterium sp. | reverse complement strand
ATCGCCTCGGCGTCCTCGATGAAGTCACCAAGGGGGGCTTCCTCGTCGCTGCCGACCGGCATGTCGAGGCTCACCGGATCGCGGCTGTGGGCAAGGAGATCGGTGATCTTGTCCTCGGGGATGCCGGACTCCTCCGCGAGTTCCTCGTCGGTCGCGTCGCGGCCGAGCGTCTGGTGCATCTCGCGCTTGATCCTGGCCAACTTGTTGACCTGCTCGACCAAGTGGACGGGGAGCCGGATGGTGCGGCTCTGGTCGGCCATGCCGCGCGTGATCGCCTGGCGGATCCACCACGTTGCGTACGTGGAGAACTTGAAGCCCTTGGTGTAGTCGAACTTCTCCATCGCGCGGATCAGGCCCAGGTTGCCCTCCTGGATCAGGTCCAGCAGCGGCATGCCCCGGCCGGTGTATCGCTTCGCCAGCGACACCACGAGGCGGAGGTTGGCCTCGAGCAGGTGGCTGCGAGCCGATTCGCCGTCCCGAATAACCATGGCCAGTTCGCGTTTGCGGGTGTCGCCGAGACGCTTCTTCGTGTTCAGAACGTGCTGCGCATAAAGCCCAGCCTCGATGCGCTTGGCCAGCTCGACCTCGTCGGCAGCGTTGAGCAAGGCGGTTTTGCCAATGCCATTCAGATATACGCGCACCAGGTCAGCGGCTGGGCTCTGGGCGTCCAAATCACTACTGGTGCGGCTTGCGGTGGCATTTGCCATAACGGCCTCCTGCTCGGCTGGAACTGTCAAGGGTTACAACGTCGAACCAGTCCCATGAGTTCCCGCTAGCCGCCGATTACACACCTTCTGAGCTGCACTTATTCGTTCGTGACCTGAGAATGTCCTGAGGAATGGCGAAGAAATCCCTCATCGAGGAACGTCGCGGCCGAACTCCGTCGAATCGTGTTGCGGTGTGGGCCAGGTGCGGGCTTCCAGCGCTGGGCGCTCAGCCGTCGGAAACAGGGGAATCCGCCGGCCGCTCTCGTAGCGTCGCGGCTCCTCGGCACGTCGCGGGGGCCGGTCGTTGGCGATGAGGACGGCGATCCACGGCAGCGGAACGGAGAGCACCAGGATGCCGAGCGAGAGCAGGCCGTTGTGCCAGATGCCGTAGGCGGCCGCGGAACCGACGAATGCGGGAATGCGCCAGGACATGATCTTCAAGTACTTGCGCACGCGCTCCCGATGCTGCTCCTCGTAGGGAAGCTCCGCGCGGGTGATCAGTACCGGGTGACCGTCAGCGTCGAAACTCAGCTCTTGGCCGTGTTTCATCCCTCTACTGTTCCACATCCGAGGCCCTTCAAAACGGTCCGGTTTATTACCGCTGACATGCCGGGCACAATGAACGTCATGGACACCCAGACCATCGAACGCACCGACACCGACGAACAGGTCGACGACGGGACCGACGGCGACAGGCCGAAGCACTTTCACTACGTCAAGAAGAACAAGATCGCCGAAAGCGCCGTGATGGGCACACATGTCGTCGCTCTGTGCGGCGAGGTCTTTCCGGTGACCAAGTCGGCCAAGCCCGGCTCGCCGGTGTGTCCGGACTGCAAACGGATCTACGAGTCTCTCAAGAAGTAGCAGGAGGCTCTGCCGGCCCGTTGCCGTTGCGCGCTTCCGCCTTCTCCTCCAGCCAGTCGCGGAGCTGACGTGCGTGCGTGTCGCCTGCCGGCCACTGCTCCTGGATCGCTGCATTCAACTCGGCTCCGAGCATGATCGCGAAACCGAGGAAGAACGCGAACAGCAGGAAGGCGATGGGTGTCGCCAAAGCGCCGTACGTGTAACCCGTCGACGTGATCCACGTCAGATAGACCCGGAGCCCGAAGGTCGCGATCAGGAACACCGCGACGGCCAGCGCGGAGCCATACAGCAGGCGGTGCGTCGGAAGGGGTTTCGGCAGGGAGACCCGGTAGAGGAAGGTCACGGCGATGACGCCTGCGAGGAACAGCACGGGGTAGTAGCCCCAGCTCAGCGCATAGTCCCAACTGTCGGGCACGTACTGTGCGATCTTGATGGGGCCCAATGCGAGGAAGGGCGCCGTGATGATGGCGCCAACCAGCATCACGACGTAGAGGCCGAGGGCATAGAACCGCTGCCGCACCGGATGCCGCAGGGCCGTCTGGTCATGTGCCTCGACGATCGAGTCGACGAATGCCGAGACGGCCGAGGAGCCGGCCCACAACGAGATCACGAATCCGATCGAGACCACCTCGCCGCGTGCACCCTGGATGATGTCGCGAATCGTCGGCTCGATGATCTCCGCGACCACGTTCTGGGAGAAGAAGTGGTTCGCCGTGCTGATCAGCCGCTCCTGGATGGTCGGCAGCGTCTGCGGCCCGAAGAGCGGCGCCATGTAGGCGAGGCTGCCGAGCATGCCAAGGAGCAGCGGCGGCAGCGACAGCGCACACCAGAAGGCTGCCTGCGCAGCCTCCGAGAAGATCGAGTCGTCCCAGCTCTTCGAGAGGGTACGACGGGCGACTTGGAGAATATGGCGGCGCGAAGGCTTCACAGAAGGTGGTTGGTCACTCATGACCACACCAGCATTGCCGAAAGACGGCGTTGGCGCCGGGATTCCGGCGCTCGGCCCGTCTGTCAGGACTCGACCGGTTTGGCCTCCAGCACGGCAGCCAGTTCGACCAGCTTCGCCTCGTGCTCGTTGGCGTGGTGCTGGCAGAACAGAAGCTCGGCTCCGGACGGGAGTTTTGCTCGGACCTGCGCGGCGGCGCCGCAGCGGTCGCAGCGATCAGCCCGAGTCAATTCAGGACTGGTCAGCGTTGCTGCATTCATGGCCGCCTCCTACGTTGCTCGTTACGTGCTTTCTACTGTGTCAGACGTTTTGACTTCCGGCCTTGTTCCCCGACCGTTAGCCGGTGTGTCGTGTCTCACGTTCCCGCGAAGTTGCGCAGCGGGCATGCTGGCCGCATGATCCCGTCGCCCGGACTGCTGGTCCACCTGATCAGCGCCGAGGAGTGGGAACGCGCGAAGGCGGACGGCCGGCATCGTCCGGAGTCACTCGATGCCGCAGGCTTCGTGCACCTGTCGGCTCCCGCCCAAGTTCACCTACCGGCGAACCGGCTGTATGCCGGCCGCACCGACCTGCTGCTGCTGTGGTGCGATCCCGCGCGGTTCGACGATCCGCTGCGGTGGGAGCCAGGGGTGCCGACCGATCCACAGTCGATGGTTTTTCCCCATCTGTACGGGACACTGCCGACGGCTGCCGTCGTCAGCGTGTCGCCCTATCCGCCTCGGGCCGACGGGACGTTCGCGCCCTTGCCCGCGGATCAGGACGGCGCCTAGCTCGTCAGGTACGCGTCGACCTCGATCTCGACGAGGTGGTCGGGGGAGATGAGCGCAGACACCTCGACCATCGTCGCGACGGGGCGAATGCCGCCAAACACGTCGGCGTGTACGGCGGCGACCTCTGGCCAGAGGCTGATGTCGGTGACGAACATCCGGGTGCGGACCACGTCGGTCATCGCGGCCCCGGCTTCGGTCAACGCGATCTCGATGCGGCGGAACACTTCCCGCGCCTGCTCGGCGATGCCGTCCCCGGGTGCCGTCGTGCCCGCCACCACGACGAGCGGACCGGTGCGCACCGCCCGCGCGTAGCCGACCCGGTCCTCGAAAGGGGAGCCGGACGAGACGGTGACGCGGCCCCTCGGCATCGGCTACGCCGGCCGTGCTTCGACGATGGACATCGGGCCCGCCGTCGGCAGCCCGTCAGTCACTCGAAAGCCGATCTCGAGCATCGCGATGGTGGCGGGGATCGCAGAGCGGCGCAGCTGGCCCAGTCCCGCTCGGGCGCGGCCAATTCCGTTGACGAGCCGCGGTGGTGGAGCTTTTGGGGTGTTCGGCACGGCGGCAACTGTAGCGAAGCGAGGCGGCCTCGTGGCCCGGCGGTGTCGGGGCATCCCTACACTGCCTGATTGTGGCAATTCTGTCGGGTTTCGCGCCGTGGATCGTCTACTGGGTCCTCGTAGGAAACGTACCGTTCAAGGTGGCGGTCCTGGCGGCGTTGGCCATCGCCGTGCTGACGTTCGTGATCGGACACGCCAAGGGCAAGCCCGGACGCACGCTGGAACTCGGGACCATCGGCGTCTTCGTGGTGCTGGCGGTCCTGACGTTCACGCTGAGCCAGGAGTTCATGGAGCGCTGGGTGCAGCCGCTGAGCAGCGCGGGCATCTTTCTCGTCGCCCTCGGCAGCGTGCTGATCGGCAGACCGTTCGTGCGCGAGTTCGCCGAGGTGGACCAGGCGCCCGAGGTGATCAAGAGCGAGTTGTTCGGCAGGATCACGACGTCGATCACGTGGCTGTGGGTCGGAGCCTTCGCCGGGATGACGG
>JAVHWG010000197.1:0-3855 GCA_032159965.1 Mycobacterium sp. | reverse complement strand
GGCGGAAACTCCTTGAAGGTCTCGAGGAACTGCGTCGCGATGGCCGAGCCGTAGAGGACCAGGTAGATCCGGTCGATCACCCAGTCCCAGTAGGTGTTCGATGTGATGTCAGCGCGTTCGTACGGGTCGGTGCGCAGGTTGAACAACTTCGGTGCCCGAAGGGGCGTGAACGGCTCGAACCAGATCTGCAACGTGCCACGGCAGCGCTGCTCCTGGAACACGATCTTCCAGTTCTCGGCGCGAATGCCGAGCACGTCGCAGTCGTCGGAGAAGTAGATCATGCCCCGCCGCGGGCTCTTCTCGACCTCGCCGGTGAGGTATGGCACGAGGTTGTACCCGTCGATGTGGACCTTGTACGTCATGTCGCCAACCGTGTGACCGGCCTTGAGTTTGTCGACGATGTCCGGGTCGCCGGCGGCGGCGAGGAACGTCGGCAGCCAATCATGGTGCTGCAGAATCTCGTTGGAGACAGAGCGCGGCTTGATCTTCCCGGTCCAGCGGATCATCTCCGGGATCCGGAACGCCCCCTCCCAGTTGGTGGCCTTTTCGCTCCGGAACGGCGTCGTCGCGCCGTCGGGCCAACTGTTGGCGTGCGGACCGTTGTCCGTTGAGTAGATGACGATCGTGTCCTCCGCGATGCCAAGTTCGTCGACCAGGTCCAGCAACTGACCGACGTTGCGATCGTGGTCGATCATCGTGTCGTGGTACGGCGACTGCCAACGGCCCGCCTGGCCGAGGCTTTCCGGCTTGGTATGGGTCCGGAAGTGCATGTGGGTCATGTTCATCCACACGAAGAACGGGGTGCCGTCCTCGTGCTGGCGCTTGATGAAATCGATACATGCGCCAGTGGTTTCGTCGTCAATGGTCTCCATCCGCTTCTTGGTCAGCGGTCCGGTGTCCTCAATGCGCTGCTTGCCGACGGCGCCGTAGCGCTCGTCGACCTCGCCGCTGTCTTCGTCGATGGCCCAGGAATGGATGACACCGCGCGGCATCAGTTTCGAACGCAGGATCGGCGCTTCTTCTGCGGTGGGGTAGTCAGCGTTCTCCGGCTCCTCCTCGGCGTTGAGGTGGTACAGATTGCCGAAGAACTCGTCGAACCCGTGCGCAGTCGGCAGGTACTTGTTCAGGTCGCCGAGGTGATTCTTGCCGAATTGGCCTGTCGCGTAACCCATCGGCTTCAGCAATTCCGCGATGGTCGGGTCTTCCTTCTGCAGACCGACGTCCACGCCGGGCATACCCACCTTGCTCATCCCGGTGCGGTACACACTCTGTCCCGTGATGAACGACGACCGGCCCGCCGTGCAGCTCTGCTCTCCGTAGGAGTCGGTGAAGAGCATGCCCTCGTCGGCGATGCGGTCGATGTTGGGCGTGGAATAGCCCATCATGCCGCGGCTATAACAGCTGAGATTCGAGATACCGATGTCGTCGCCCCAGATGACGAGAATGTTCGGTTTGGTATCAGGCATGCAGAGCCCCTTCTTAGTTGTCCCAGCGTGGGCCCGCGGTGTAGCCGAAGTCTGCCGCCAGATATTTCGTGAGAAACCCGACCGTCTCTCAACCTACTGAGGTACGGCGCGGTATCGCAGGCGATTGAACGACTGCGGGTCAGCTGGTCATCCGCGCGCGCAGTTCGTCGTCGAGCGACACGCGAATCAGCGCGGCCGCCAACTTCGCGGTGGACCGGGGAGCCAGCGCTGCGAGCTGCACGGGATCATCGGGCAGGCCGATTCGGCGGGCCGATGCCAGTGTCTTCTTGTCGAAAAACGGCCGTGCCCACGTCCAAACGTCCTGCACCTCGCGAACGAAGATGTCCGCTCCGGTGTCGCCGATTCCCTTGAACTCTTTCAACAAGCGCCGTACGGCGGTCACGTCCCTGTTTGCCGCGGCTGCAAGGTTACGGAGGTCACCTCGGTAGCGGTCATTCGCCAGCGCGGCCATCTCGGGTAGCCGGGAGGCCGTGCTCTCGTCGTAGCGCACGTAGTGCGCTCGACCGAACGCGCGAATCATGTCGGCACGCTTCGCGGCGGCGACGGCTCGCGGGCCGCGCAGTCCCAACGCGAATAATTCCTGCGCCGCTGCCACCGCGATATCGGCGGAGATCGGCTTGCTCATCAATGAACACAGCGTCAGCAGCTGGAAAAGTGGCTGAGGCGTGTCCCGCAATGTGATACCAGCAGAACTGGCGTAGGTGGTTCCGGCAACCGTCATCAGCCGGCGAGTGAGAACGCGGACATCATCTGCGGCCATAGGGCTGCCGTACCCCGGTAGCGGAATAACTGAACGCCCGGCGGGTGAACCGAGCGGCCGCCGCCGTCGTGCCATAGATGTGGAGTCCATGACCGTCATTGCCGGTGTGCAGGGTTCGTTACCGCCGCATCGCTACACACAGGACGAGATGGCAGACGCCATCACCGGCTTTCCCGGCTTCGAGCCGTACGAGGAGGTCATTCGGCACCTGCACAGGAGCGCTAAGGTCGACACTCGCCATCTGGCAGTCCCGCTCGAGCAGCTCCCGTCGCTGAACGACTTCGGCGACGCCAACGACCTGTTCATCGAAAACGCCGTCGACCTGGGCTGTCAAGCGGTGTCGAGCGCGCTGTCCGAGGCCGGACTTGCGCCCGGTGACGTCGACTTGATCGTCACGACAACCGTGACCGGTATCGCCGTGCCGTCGCTTGACGCCCGCATCGCCAGCCGGCTGGGCATGCGCCCCGATGTGCGACGAGTGCCGATTTTCGGTCTCGGTTGCGTTGCCGGTGCCGCGGGCCTTGCGCGCCTGCACGACTACCTGCGCGGAGCGCCCGACGACGTCGCGGTGTTGCTGTCCGTCGAGTTGTGTTCACTCACGTACCCGGGGGCCAAACCGACGATGGCGACGCTGGTCGGGAGTGCCCTGTTCGCCGATGGCGCCGGGGCGGTAGTTGCGGTCGGGAAACGTCGCGCCGAGAAGATCCACGCCCGCGGACCCGACGTGCTGGGGTCGCGCAGCCGGCTCTACCCAGACTCGTTGGGAACGATGGGATGGAAGATAAGTTCCACGGGTTTTGAGCTCGTGCTGGCGCCAGATCTGCCGGACATTATCGAGCGCTACCTCGACGACGACGTCACCGCCTTCCTCTCTGCGCACGATCTGACGATCGCGGACATCGACTCGTGGGTGAGCCATCCCGGTGGGCCCAAGGTGCTCGAGGCCATCACCGCGGCATTGGCGTTGCCCACCGAGGCGCTCGAACTGGCTTGGCGCTCACTGGGGGAGATCGGCAATCTTTCGTCGGCATCAGTGCTGCACATTTTGCGGGACACGATCGCCAAGCGACCGCCCGAAGGCAGTCCGGGACTTCTGATGGCGATGGGCCCGGGCTTCTGCGCAGAACTCGTGCTACTGCGCTGGCGCTGACGCCGTGGATGCGTCGTCCTGGTATGTGCTGCTGATCGTCGCGGTCGCGGCGGAGCGCATCGTCGAACTCGTTGTCTCGACGCGTAACCTCGCCTGGAGCCGCACCCGCGGTGGTGTCGAGTTCGGCGCCCGCCACTATCCCGCGATGGTCGCCCTGCACACCGGTCTGCTCGCCGGCTGCCTCGCGGAGACGATTGGCCTGCACCGTCCGTTTCTGCCGGCTCTGGGATGGCCGATGCTGCTTGCCGCGCTGGGCGCTCAGGTGCTGCGATGGTGGTGCATCGCGACGTTGAGGCTCCAGTGGAACACCCGCGTCGTCGTTATTCCCGACGCAATCCGGATAACCGCAGGTCCGTACCGCTGGTTGTCGCACCCGAACTACGTCGCCGTGGTGGTCGAGGGGGTGGCGTTACCGCTCGTGCACACCGCGTGGATCACCGCACTCGCCTTCACGGTGC
>JAVHWG010000175.1:0-18965 GCA_032159965.1 Mycobacterium sp. | reverse complement strand
TGACCTTTCGTGCAGTGTTCGCACGCCCGACGCGTCGCGACCTGTCCGTCGCGGTGCTCAAAGCAACGGGGACGCCCACGTTGGGGGAGGCGTCCTGGGTGCACCGCGCCGCGCAGTCGGTGAGGGAACGGTTCGCAGAGGCCGCCCGCGCGCAACTACCTGCCGATCAGGCGGCGGCGTTGCCCGCGCTGGTGCTGGGCGACACGTCGACGCTCACGCCGCAAACGATCGCCGAATTCCGTGCGGCCGGGTTGTCCCACCTGACCGCGGTTTCGGGGGCCAACGTGACAATCGTCTGCGGCGCTGTGCTTTTGAGTGCGCGGCTCGTCGGTCCGCGGATGGCGGTGATGGTCGCGGCGCTGACGCTTGTCGGGTTCGTCATCGTCGTCCAACCGTCGCCGAGCGTCCTGCGCGCGGCCGTCATGGGCGCGATAGCGCTGCTTGGTGTCATGACGCATCGGCGGCGGCACGCGATGCCGGCCCTCGCGACCACCGTGATCCTGCTGATGATCGTCGCGCCGGAAATGGCCGTCGATTTCGGTTTCGCACTGTCGGTTTCGGCGACCGCGGCGCTGATCGTCATCGCACCGGCCTGGTCGCGGCGGCTTGTCGCGGCCGGGTGGCCAAAGCCGCTCGCTGACGTCGTGTGCACTGCCGCAGCAGCGCAGTTGGTGACGTCGCCAATCATCGCCGGCATGAGCGGGCGCGTCAGCGTCATATCGATCGCGGCCAATATCGCCGCGTTCGCGGTGATCCCACCGATCACCGTCATAGGCACAATCGCCGCGGCGTTGGCTCCGCTCTGGCCGGGCGGCGCGCATCTGTTGATCCGCTTCACCGGACCCGAATTGTGGTGGCTGCTCGGTGTCGCGCACTCCGCCGGTGGCGTCCCCGGCGCCACGGTGACCGTGCCCTCGCGGCTGCTCGGCTTCTTGATGGTGACGGCATGTGGCGTTGGCGCGGTCCTCATGTGGCACCGACTGCGCAGCCGACGCTGGGCGCGCATCGTGTTCGCGTGCGCCGTGCTGACTGCGACGGCATGGATGGCGGCGTCGGTCGGTCATGGCACGATCGTCGGGTGACCTCGAGCCCGGGACTGCATCTCGTGCTCGGCGATGAAGAACTGCTCGTCGAGCGTGCCATCACAGCCGTGCTCCGGGAGGCCCGCGCGCAGGCCGGCACCCACGACGTCCCCGTGGACAGGCTGCGCGCCGGCGAGGTCACCACCGGTGAACTGGTCGAGCTGCTGAGTCCCTCACTCTTCGCCGACGAACGTGTGGTTGTCCTGGAAGCGGCGGCCGAGGCGGGCAAAGACGCAGCGGCGCTCATCGCCTCCGCGGCCGCCGACCTCCCGATCGGCACGGTGCTGATCGTCGCGCACTCAGGTGGCGGTCGGGCGAAGGCGCTGGCTGAGGCCATTCGCAAGCTCGGAGCCACGGTGCACCAATGCGCGCGAGTCACAAAGGCGGGCGAGCGCGCGGATTTCGTGCGGACGGAGTTCCGATCGCACAAGATCGACGTCGACGACGAGGTCGTCACCGCGTTCATCGACGCCGTCGGCAATGACCTCCGTGAGCTCGCCGCAGCGTGCTCACAGTTGGTGGCCGACACCGGCGGGCGCGTCGACGTCGCTGCTGTTCACCGGTACCACAGCGGCAAGGCCGATGTGACGGGGTTCGAGATCGCCGATAAGGCCGTTGTCGGCGACGTCGCGGGATCTGTTGAGGCGCTGCGATGGGCGATGATGCAGGGCGTTCCGCACGTGCTGCTCGCCGACGCGCTGGCCGAAGCTGTGCACACCATCGCCCGCGTGGGTCCGCTGTCAGGCGATCCGTACCGGTTGGCCGGCGAACTCGGCATGCCGCCGTGGCGGGTGCAGAAGGCGCAGCGGCAGTCGCGCGGATGGTCTACCGAGGCGGTCGCGACCGCGATGCGTCTGGTGGCCAAACTCAATGCGGATGTCAAAGGTGCGGCGGCGGATGCCGATTACGTATTGGAAGCAACCACTAAACGGGTCGCAGAATTGGTGGCGAGGCCGGGGCGCCGCTAGAAGAACCTGCTCAGAGCTTGTTCAGGGTCAGCGCGAGCGCCGACTTCCTGTTGGCTGCCTGATTCTTGTGGATCACGCCTTTGCTTGCGGCCTTGTCCAGCTTGCGGCTGGCCGATTTCGCCAGGTCATTCGCCTTGTCCTTGTCCCCGGACGCAGCGGCCTCACGGAACGCGCGGATCGCCGTGTGAAGCGACGACTTCACCGACTTGTTGCGCAGTCGGCGGCGCTCATTGGTGAGGTTGCGCTTCACCTGCGACTTGATGTTGGCCACGCGTGAGATCCTTCGTATTCGTGCAGTGGGTTTAGACGACCGCCGCCGGCGGGGCAGCGACTGTTCAGGCTACCAGCGCGAAGGTGGATAACCCAAAGCGCGCCCAGGGCGGGCCAGGTGGTCTGCGAGAACGAGCAAGGTGGTGCAGCATGATGGACGTGAGCGTTCGCACCGTGACCACGACTAATGGAAAAGCCGGCAACGGACGCCCTTCATCGGTGGTGAAGAAGTTCGACGGGATCTTCGACGGTTACGGCAAACGCGGCGCCTACGCCAAGGCGTTCGACGAGATGTTCGACAACAGCGGCACTGTCCGCGCCCCGTATAAGGGCATCTACTCCGAGTTGGCGCCGTCGGACACCGCGGAGCTGGCCGCCCGCACGGAGGCCCTCGGCCGTGCATTCATCGACCAGGGCATCACGTTCTCGTTGTCGGGCCAGGAGCGGCCGTTCCCACTCGATCTCGTTCCCCGCGTCATCTCGGCGGCCGAATGGTCGCGACTCGAGCGCGGAATCACCCAACGTGTGAAAGCGCTGGAGCTCTACCTCGACGACATCTACGGCGAACAGAACATTCTGCGCGATGGGCTGATTCCGCGCCGACTCGTCACCTCCTGCAAGCACTTCCACCGTGAGGCCGCCGGAATAAACCCGCCCAACGGCGTGCGCATCCACGTCGCCGGCATCGACCTCGTTCGCGATGCCGCCGGTACGTTCCGTGTCCTCGAGGACAACCTGCGCTCGCCATCCGGCGTCTCCTACGTCATGGAGAACCGTCGCACCATGGCCAGGGTGTTCCCAAACCTGTTCGCCACCCACCGAGTCCGCGCGGTCGGCGACTACTCGTCTCAACTGCTGCGCGCACTGCGCAAGTCCGCCGCCACCAACGAGGCCGATCCGACGATCGTCGTGCTGACTCCCGGCGTGTACAACTCGGCGTATTTCGAGCATTCGCTTCTGGCCAGGCAGATGGGCGTCGAGCTGGTCGAAGGACGCGACCTGTTCTGTCGCGACAACCAGGTCTATATGCGCACCACCGAAGGAGAACGCCAGGTCGACGTGATCTACCGGCGCATCGACGACGACTACCTCGACCCGATGCAGTTCCAGCCGGACTCGGTCCTCGGGGTGGCGGGGCTACTCAACGCCGCCCGCGCCGGCAACGTGGTGATCTCGAGCGCGGTCGGCAACGGGGTGGGTGACGACAAGCTCATCTACTGCTACGTACCGACGATCATCGACTACTACCTCGGCGAGAAGCCGCTGCTGGCGAACGTCGACACATTCCGGTGTTGGCTGGCCGACGAACGCGAAGAAGTGCTCGACCGGATCCACGAGCTGGTGATCAAGCCCGTCGAAGGCTCCGGCGGCTACGGGATCGTGTTCGGCCCCGACGCCTCCGACAAGGAGCGGGCCGCCGTCGCCAGGAAGATCCGCAATGATCCCCGCGGGTGGGTCGCGCAGCCGGTGGTGCAACTGTCCACCGTGCCCACCCAGATCGGTGACCGGCTGGTGCCGCGGCACGTCGACCTGCGCCCGTTCGCCGTCAACGACGGTGACGACGTGTGGGTGCTGCCGGGCGGGTTGACGCGGGTGGCGCTCCCGGAGGGCTCGCTGGTGGTCAACTCCAGCCAGGGCGGCGGCTCCAAGGACACCTGGGTGCTGGCGTCGCGGACGTCGGCGACCGAGCGCGAGCTCGCGGCAGCCGAAGTCGTGCGCAAACTGCCTCGCGAGTCCCAGGCGCAGGCCGCGGAAATGGGGCCGGGACTGAACTCGTCGCAACAACAGCAACAGCAACAACAGCAACAGCAACAACAGCGGGTGCGCGAATAATGCTGGCGCGCAACGCCGAATCGCTCTATTGGATCGGCCGGTACGTCGAGCGCGCAGACGATACCGCCCGCATCTTGGACGTGACCGTGCACCAGCTCCTCGAGGACTCCAGCGTCGATCCTGACCAGGCCTCGCGAGTGTTGTTGCAGGTGTTGGGAATCAAGGCCCCCGACTCGTCTCTGAACGTGTGGTCGCTGACCGACATCGTCGCGTTCAGCCGCGGCTTGCCGGGCGGATGCTCGATCGTCGACGCGATCTCCGCCGCCCGCGAGAACGCGCGGTCCGCGCGAGAGGTGACCTCCTCGGAGATGTGGGAATGCCTCAACACCACCTACAACGCGCTGGCCGAACGCGAGCGCGCGGCGAGACGCCTTGGCCCGCATGAGTTCTTCGCGTTCGTGGAGGGTCGGGCGGCGATGTTCGCCGGGCTCGCCGACTCCACACTGTCCCGCGACGACGGCTACCGGTTCATGGTGCTGGGCCGTTCGATCGAACGTGTCGACATGACGGTGCGGATGCTGCTGTCCCGCGTCGGCGACAGCGCCTCGTCACCGGCGTGGGTGACCGTGCTGCGGTCGGCGGGCGCGCATGACACGTACCTGCGGACCTACCGTGGTGTGCTCGATGCCATCCGCGTCGTCGAATTCATGCTTCTGGACCGGCTTTTCCCGCGGTCGGTGTTCTATTCGCTTCGGGTCGCCGAGCACAGCCTCGACGAGCTCGACCAGTATCCGCACAGCCGGGTCGGCACCACCGCGGAGGCGCAGCGCCTGCTCGGCCGCGCGCGCAGCGAACTGGAGTTCTTGCGTCCGGGGATCCTGCTGGAGTCGCTGGAGGAACGCTTGGCGGGTCTGCAGCAGACGTGCCGCGAATTGGGAGAGGCATTGTCTCTGCAGTACTTTCACTCCGCTCCGTGGGTCGCGTGGAGCGACGCGGGCCGCAACGGGTCTCTGGTCATCGAAGACGGGGAGGTCTAAATGTGGCGCCTTCGTGTCGTGCATTCGACCGGTTACGCGTACAAGTCACCGGCCACCTCGTCGTTCAACGAAGCGCGTCTGACCCCTCAGTCTGACAACCGTCAGAACGTCATCCTCAGTCGAGTTGAGACGGTGCCCGCGACGAGGTCGTATCGCTACATCGACTATTGGGGTACTGCTGTCACCGCGTTCGATTTACATGCACCGCATACCGAGTTGGAGGTCACGGGGTCGTCGGTCGTCGAGACCGACAAACCGGAGCCACCCGAGATCACCGTCACCTGGGACGAGTTGGCGGCGGAGGTGGTGGTCGACCAGTTCGACGAAGTGCTCACCTCGACGCACTTCACCGCGGAGAGCAATCGATTGCGCCGGGTGGGCGAGAAGATCGCCAAGTACCACGAACCGCAGGCCGCGGTGATCGCCGCCTCGGAATGGGTGAAGAGCGAGCTGGACTACGTTCCCGGCACGACGGGGGTGCACACGTCGGCACTCGACGCGCTCCGCGAGGGCAAGGGCGTCTGTCAGGACTTCGCGCACCTGACGCTGGCGTTGTTGCGCACCATGGGCATTCCGGCACGGTATGTATCCGGCTACCTGCATCCCACCCGCAAGGCGGCGATCGGTGACGTGGTGGAAGGACAGAGCCATGCCTGGATCCAGGCGTGGACGGGTGCGTGGTGGATGTATGACCCGACGAACGCCAAGGACATCAACGAGCAGTACGTCAGCGTCGCCGTCGGCCGGGATTACGCCGACGTCACACCCTTGAAGGGCATCTACTCCGGCGGCGGGTCGACGGATCTGGACGTGGTCGTCGAAATCACCAGGCTGGCGTAGCGCTCATCGAGACCCGAGCCGGCGGTACCCGGGATGCACGCCCGCGGTCAGGCCTTGGTGCCGCGCGATCGTCGCGAGCAGGTCGCGCAGTTGCTCCCGCTGGGAATCGTCGAGGCCGCCGGTGACCGCGCGGTCGTGCTGGCGAGCGAGTCGCGACAACTTCTGCAAGAGGTCTTTGCCGTCAGCAGTGAGGTAGAGCGCGTACTGCCGGCGGTCGTCGGGATTGGGGCGGCGCTCGATGTAGCCACGGCTCTCGAGGTCGTCGACGAAAACGACGACACGGCTCGGCAGCACCTTCAGCTGGCTGCTGAGCGCCTGCTGGCTGCGCCCCGGGGCGGCGGCGATCGCGCGGAGGATGCCTGCCTGCGGCGGGGTCAGGTCCAAAGCCGCGATCCGTTCACCGAACATCTCTGCCGCGTGGTGTCCCAGCTGGGCCAGTAGGAACGCAACACCATCGCGCTGATCACCTGCCATGGGACCAATAGTAAAGCATTCAAATGATTCACGAATTGAACGTTGCGTGCCGGGTGTGGCGCGCGCTATCGTTCACAATATGAATGATTCACTTATGAACACGAATGATAGGAAGAGGCCGCAGCAGGGCGGCCCGCCCCTGGTTGTGCTGGCCTCCGTTTCGCTGCTGCTGTTAGTGGGCGGCCTCGTCATCGGCGGCGCAGTGGGGGGCATCCCGGCCTTGCCGTTTGCGGCAGGAACGTCCGTCAGAGATTTTCTCGCCGCGCACCCGGCCGCGATTCAGGCGGCGGCGATCGGCACCTTTGGCTCGTCGGTACCCCTGGCGATCTATGCCGCGACGGCGAGCGCGCGTCTTCGTCAGCTGGGCGTCACCGCGCCAGGCGCCACGATCGCACTGGCCGGCGGCGTCCTCGCCGCCGGCGCGCTTGGTCTGAGCGGCCTGGTGTTGTGGACGTTGTCACGGCCGGAGGTGACCGCCGACGAACCGCTCGTTCGTGCGCTGTACTTCCTGGTGTTCCTCACCGGTGGTCCGGCTCACGTGGTGGCCCTCGGCCTGCTGATCGCCGGTGTCGCGGTGCCGAGCCTGATTCTCGATCTGACGCCGCGATGGCTGGCGTGGGCCGGACTCGTGATTGCCGCGCTCGCCGAGCTCACCACGCTGGTGTTGATCTGGCCGGGTCTTGATGTGTTGCTGCCCATCGCCAGGTTCTCTGGACTGGTGTGGCTGATCGGCACCGGTGCACTGCTGCCGACGCGGCGCCCGCGCAGGGCGGTCGCCGCATGAAGCTCAGCGTCAGCCTGACCAACTACTCATGGCCCACAAATGACATCGCGAGTCAGATCGCCTCTCTGGCAGAGCGTTTGGATTCCACCGCAGTCGACACACTCTGGGTTGCCGACCATCTGCTGCAGGCCGACCCGGCGAGCAGCCCGCAGGAGCCGATGTTGGAGGCCTACACCACGCTCGGCTTCCTCGCGGCCAGCACCACGCGACTTCGATTGGGCACGATGGTGACGGGGGCGACTTTCCGCGCAGCTGCCCTGCTGGTCAAGGCGGTCACCACGGTGGACGTGTTGTCGCGTGGTCGTGCATGGTTGGGCATCGGCGCCGGTTACAACGCCGACGAGGCCAGCGCCATGGGGCTGCACCTACCGCCGACAGCCGAGAGGTTCGGCTATCTGACCGAGTTGGTTCAACTCGCCCGCAGGATGTGGGACGGGAACGAGTCGGCGTTCTGCGGAACGCACTTGCAGTTGACGCATCCGGTCGGCCGTCCGCTGCCGGTGAGCGGACGGCTGCCGGTGCTCATCGGTGGCGCGGGCGAGCAGCGAACGCTTCGACTGGTCGCCGAGCACGGCGACGCGTGCAACCTTTTCGACATTCCCGACGGTGGTCAGACACTGAAGCGCAAACGTGAAGTGCTGCAACAACATTGCGCAGACGTCGGGCGTCCGTATGACGAGGTGGAGCGCACCGTGACCACAGCCGTCGACAACGCATCCGGTGAGCCGCTGCTCGACAGTTGTGTGCGTCTGGCGGCGCTGGACGTCCAGCACGTCGTACTGATCACCCGTGGCAGGCCCTGGACTGCAGCGGACTGCGACACGATCGCAGCCGCGGCGGATCGCCTCGCCGACGTCGGTTAACGGCCGCCCACTTCGACGCGGTGCAGATCCGGCCCGACCTCGACGCGCCCACTGAACACCGTGGCGGCCTTGGCCCGCCACTCGTCCTCCTGTCCCGGTGCAGGCGGCGGGACGTAGTGGGTGAGGATCAGAGTGTCGACGCCGGCCCGCGCGGCCGTCCCGGCGGCCTCCTCGACCGACGAGTGGTAGTCGCAGATGTCGCGGATGCGCTGTTGTGGCATCGCTTCGATCAGATCCTTGCGAATGACGGTGTGCACCAGCGCATCAGCTCCGGCGGCCAGCTCGTCCAGCGTCGCGCACGGCACTGTGTCACCGGCCAGCACCACTGACGCGCCCTCGAATTCGATCCGGAACGCGATCGTCGGGGCCACCGGCCGGTGATCGGTGGGCGCCACCGTGATTCGCAGTCCGTCGCGATCCCACACCAGGCCCTCGACGTGCTCCTGCACGTCGATGACCGGCGGCCCCGTCAGATCGGCGTGGTGGGCGATGCGGTAACCGATGTCCGGCGCGAACGCGGTGAGCAACGCATCGACCACCGCGGCGGTACCCGGCGGACCGATGATCGGCAACGGCGGTGGGTCCGGCGCGAAGGTGGTGACCCATCGGGTGATCAGCACGTCTCCGAGCTCTGCGATGTGGTCGCTGTGCAGATGGGTGAGCAGCAGCGCGGTGAGCGTATTCGCCCCGACCCCGACCGCCGTCGCGCGTTGCAGCACACCGCGTCCGCAGTCCACCAGCAGCGTCTGGCCGCCCGCCCGGACCAGAGTCGACGGGCCGGCGCGTTGCGCGTCGGGTATTGGGCTGCCCGTGCCCAGGAGGGTGACCTCGATCATGACCCTGTATGTCACAGCTGGACGCCCAAGTCGAGCTTTTGCTTTCGCGGGACGACCATTGCCCCTAGCCTGGTGTGAACCAGCTCACAACGACGGTGAGGAGGCATTGATGCGGATAGCAGATGTGCTGAGGAACAAAGGCGCGGCGGTAGCCACGATCGGCCCGGACACGACGGTCAGCGAACTGCTGGCGGGACTTGCCGAGCACAACATCGGCGCGATGATCGTGACGGGTTCCGAAGGCCTGGTGGGCATCGTCTCCGAGCGCGACGTCGTCCGCCAGCTCAACGAGAGGGGCGCCGGTCTGCTGGGTCAGCCGGTGTCGGACATCATGACCACAGTGGTCGTCACCTGCGCGCCCGCTGACACCATCGACGATCTCACCGCCCTGATGACCGAGAACCGCGTCCGGCACGTGCCCGTCATGGATCAGGGCCGGCTGTCCGGCATCGTCAGCATCGGTGACGTGGTGAAAAGGCGCATGGAGGAACTCAAAGCCGAGCAGGAGCAGCTGCAGACCTACATCACTCAGGGTGGATGATCCCCGAGGTACGAGGTCCTCGACACAGCGACGTCCGCGCGCTGGCCGGCGTGCTGGCCCGCGCGTTCTACGACGACCCGGTGATGACGTGGATGGTGCCCAGCGACAGCGCCAGGGAGAAGGTCAATTTCAGGCTTTTCGCCACTTTGGCGCGGTATCACTTCGTCCCCGGGGGCGGATCTGCGGTGGCAAGCAGGGACGGCATCATCGGCGGTGCCGCGCTGTGGGATCCACCCGGCCAACGGAAGTCGTCGCGGGTCGAAGAGCTGCGGATGCTGCCCGGCTTGCTGTGGGCGTTGCGGTCGCGCGCGCCGGCGATGGGTCAGCTGAGCGAGTTGATGGAGGCGAACCATCCGAAAGAGCCGCACTGGTATCTGATGCTCCTCGGCACCGACCCCGCCGTGCGCGGCGCGGGTTTCGGGCAGCAATTGATGCGGTCGCGGCTGGATCGGTGTGACGCCGAAGGGGCTCCGGCATACCTCGAGAACAGCAATCCGGCGAACGAGGCCTACTACCTGCGATTCGGCTTCGAGGTCACGGGGGAGATGCAGTTGCCCAACGGCGGCCCGAAGATGTGGCCCATGTGGCGCCGGCCAGGGTAAACGGTAAGCTGGCGCCAGCCAGGGGATCCATGACCGAGATCCGCAAAAAGATGCGCTCGGGCCTGTTTCGGAGGCAGAATCTGAGTACCAACACCGGCCTGTAGCCGGCGCTGACCACGACAGGACACATATGAACAGGACACCTCTGAAGCGGCGCGTGCCGGTCATCATCGGCGCGATCGCGATCACTTCGATGGGATTGATCACCGCGGGCTGCGGCGGCGGCGAGAAGGGGCCGGAAAGTTCGACCACCACCACCACGACCACACCACCGGTGTCCTCGACCGAAAACAAGGTGGACCCCAACGGGCCCAACTCGTTCACTCCCGCTCCCGTTCCGATCCCGGCGCCCGCGCCGCAGAACCCGCACCCGCGGGGCGGCGACCCGGCGCACTAGCGTGCGCTAGAGGTCAGCTCCAGGAGTACTCGGCGCGCAGCCGCGCGGCGATCGTGTCGAAGATCTCCCGCGCGACTATCGCGCCTTCGCGGCGGATGCCCTCCTCGGGCACGTCGAGCACGCGGTCGAGCCGCACCCAGCTCGCGCGACCCTCGTGGTCCCAGCTGCCCGCGCCGATGCTGATCCAGTTTCGGTCGTTCGCGTGGTGCTCCTGACTGGACAGCATCAGGCCCAGCAGCGTGCTTCGGTCGCGTCCGACCACCAGCACCGGACGGTCCTTGCCCTTCGACGGGTCGTCCTCGTAGACCACCCACGTCCAGACGATCTCGCCGGGGTCGGCCTGGCCGTCGAGGTCGGGGGCGTAGGCGATCCGTCGTGCCCGATGGGCGGTGGGCACGTAATCGGCGGTCACCGGGCGGCCCGCGGTGATCTCCCGGACGGGAGCCTCCGGCACGCCTGCCAGCGCCTCCAGACCGATTCGGATGCCTTGGGAGATGATTTTGGGTCCCTCGTTGAACACCAGATTCTCGGCGGCCTTGCCCAGGCGGCGCTGCAAAGTTCTCCACGGCGATGCCATGGAAACGAGCATAGGTGAGGCGGATCGGTCGCGATTGTGAGCGACCGGGTGCTGCTGGATACGCTGGAACCCAGCTCGTTCACGCGTTCACCAGGAGATTCCCATCAGCAGCCTCGCCGACCAGACGTTCACCACGCCGGCGCAGATTCGGAACTTCTGCATCATCGCCCATATCGACCACGGAAAGTCCACGCTGGCCGACCGGATGTTGCAGTTGACCGGCGTGGTCGACGAACGTTCGATGCGCGCACAGTATTTGGATCGGATGGACATCGAGCGCGAACGCGGCATCACGATCAAGGCGCAGAACGTCAGGCTGCCATGGCGGGTGGGTGACGAGGATTTCGTGCTGCATCTGATCGACACGCCTGGGCATGTCGACTTCACGTACGAGGTGTCGCGCGCACTGGAGGCCTGCGAGGGGGCGGTGCTGCTGGTCGACGCGGCGCAGGGCATCGAGGCGCAGACGCTGGCCAATCTGTATCTGGCGCTGGACCGCGATCTCGCCATCATCCCGGTACTGAACAAGATCGACCTGCCCGCCGCCGACCCCGACCGCTACGCCGCGGAGATCGCACACATCATCGGCTGTGAGCCTGGCGACGTGCTTCGCGTGTCCGGCAAGACCGGCGAGGGCGTCGGCGACCTTCTCGATCACGTCGTGCGCGAGGTCCCGTCCCCCACCGGTGAGCAGGACGCGCCGACGCGGGCGATGATCTTCGACTCCGTGTACGACACCTACCGCGGCGTCGTCACGTACGTGCGTGTCGTCGACGGCAGGATCGTCCCGCGCGAACGGATCAAGATGATGTCGACGGGCACCGTGCACGAACTGCTCGAGGTCGGAATCGTCTCGCCCGAGCCGAAACCCGCCGCGGGCCTAGGTGTCGGTGAGGTCGGTTACCTGATCACAGGCGTGAAGGATGTCCGGCAGTCCAAGGTCGGCGACACCGTCACGACGGCGCGTCACGGGGCTACCGAGGCGCTGACCGGATACCGCGAACCCAAGCCGATGGTGTACTCGGGTTTGTACCCGGTCGACGGCTCCGACTACCCCGACCTGCGTGACGCCCTCGACCGGTTGCAGCTCAACGACGCCGCGTTGGTATGGGAGCCGGAGACGTCGGTGGCGCTCGGATTCGGTTTTCGCTGCGGCTTTTTGGGCTTGCTGCACATGGAGATCACTCGTGAGCGGCTCGAGCGCGAGTTCGACCTCGACCTGATCTCGACGTCGCCGAACGTCGTGTACCGGGTAGTGCTCGAGGACGGTGCGCAGACGATCGTCACGAACCCGTCGGACTGGCCTTCGGGCAAGATCCGCGCCGTGTACGAGCCGGTCGTCAAGACGACGGTCATCGCGCCCAGTGAATTCATCGGCACCATCATGGAGCTGTGCCAGTCCCGGCGCGGCGAACTCGGTGGCATGGACTACCTGTCACCCGAGCGAGTGGAGCTGCGTTACACAATGCCGTTGGGCGAGATCATCTTCGACTTCTTCGACATGCTGAAATCGCGCACCCGCGGGTACGCCAGCCTCGATTACGAAGCGGCCGGCGAGCAGGAGTCCGAGCTCGTCAAGGTCGACATCCTGCTACAGGGCGAGGCCGTCGACGCGTTCAGTGCGATCGTGCACCGGGATTCGGCGCCGGCTTACGGCAACAAGATGACGACCAAGCTCAAGGAGCTGATCCCGCGCCAACAGTTCGAAGTTCCGATCCAAGCCGCCATCGGGTCGAAAATCATTGCGCGCGAGAATATCCGCGCGCTGCGCAAGGATGTGTTGTCGAAATGCTACGGCGGTGACATCACCCGCAAGCGCAAGCTGCTGGAGAAGCAGAAAGAGGGCAAGAAGCGGATGAAGACGATCGGCCGCGTCGACGTCCCCCAGGAGGCATTCGTCGCCGCGCTCTCGACCGACTCGGCCGGGGACAAGCAGAAGAAGTAGTTACATCGGGGCGTTGGCGGGCACGAAGACGCCAGAGCTGTCGTCCTCGTCCTCGGCGCGGATCACGTGGACGACCGCGTTGATCAGCGCGAGGTGGGTGAAGGCCTGAGGGAAGTTGCCCAGGTGCCTTCCGGTGCGCGGCTCGATCTCCTCGGCGTACAGCCGCAGCGGGCTCGCGAACGACAACAACCGCTCGCACAAGTGCTTGGCCCGGCGGATCTCCCCGATCTCCACCAGCGCCGACACCAGCCAGAACGAGCAGATCGTGAACGTGCCCTCCTCGCCGGACAACCCGTCATCGGTCTCTTCGACGCGGTAACGCAGTACCAGGCCGTCCTGGGTCAGCTCGTCGGCGATCGCCAGCACGGTGTTGCGCACGCGCGGGTCGTCGGACGGCAGGAATCGTGTCAGCACCACCAGCAGCAGTGACGCGTCGAGCGCGTCCGAGCCGTACCGCTGGGTCAGCACGCCACGCGAGTCGACACCGTTGGCAAGGATGTCCGCCTTGATCTCCTCGGCGATCGCCCGCCACTGCTGCGCGTAGCTCCGTTCACCCTGCAGTTCGGCGAGTTTCGCGCCGCGGTCGAGTGCGACCCAGCACATCACTTTCGACGACGTGAAGTGCTGCGGTTCACCGCGCACCTCCCAGATACCGCGGTCGGGTTCGCGCCAGTGCTTGATCGCTTCCTCGACCTGATTCTTCAGCACCGGCCACAGGGTTTCCGGGATTTGCTCGCGTGACTTGGCATGCAGATAGACCGAATCCAGCATTGTGCCCCAAATGTCATGCTGGCGTTGGTTGTAGGCGCCGTTGCCGATGCGCACCGGCCGTGCCCCGTCATAGCCGGACAGGTGGTTCAACTCGTCTTCGACCAGTGTGCGCTCACCGCCGACGGCGTACATGACCTGCAGCGGATGCCGCTCACCGTTGTTGGCGCCCGAGACGTCCGCGATGAACGAGAAGAAGTCGTCGGCCTCACGGTCCAGCCCCAACGTGTAGAGCCCCCACAGGGCGAACGTGGAGTCGCGTACCCATGCGTAGCGGTAGTCCCAGTTACGTTCCCCCTGAGGGGTTTCCGGCAACGACGTGGTGCTGGCCGCCAGCAGTGCGCCGGTAGGGGAGTACGTCAGGCCTTTCAAGGTGAGCGCGCTGCGCTGCAGGTATGACCGCCAGGGGTGGTCGGGGAAGTCGCCGATGTTGATCCACTGACGCCAGCATTCGCTGGTGTTCCACAGCTTGTCGGCGGCCTCTTGGTAGGTCTGCGGCGCGGGGTGTTTGGACCAACTCAGCGCGACGAACACGTCGTCGCCCTCTTTGAGGCGTGTCCGGGCCCGTGCTTCGCGGCCCTCCAGCCCGATGCGCAGGTTTGTCGTCAGCTTCATCTGAGGATGTGAGTCGGGGTCCCGTTTGGCGCGCGCGATCGCTTCACCGTAGGCAGGTCCGGAGTACTCCCACGTGGCGCTGATGCGGTGATAGTCGAATGACGGCTCGCAGCTGAGCACCATCTCGACGGTGCCGCTCACACAGCGCACGGTGCGCAGCAGGATGTGCTCGGCGTCCCAGTCCATCGGTGTTCGCCGGTGGGTCCGTGAGCGGGAATCGATGTCGTGCCAGGGGCCCATCACCAGGGCGTCGCGCACGATCATCCATCCGGTGTGCGTCTGCCAGGTGGTCTCCAGGATCAGGCTGCCGGGCAGATACCGCCGTGCGGCGGGCACCGACACCCCGTAGGGCGCCAGCCGGAAATGGCCGGCGGCACGGTCCAGAATGGCGCCGAACACGCTGGGCGAGTCCGGGCGCGGCACACACAACCATTCGACCGACCCGCTCGACGAGATCAGGCAGGTGTTCTCGCAGTCCGACAGGAACGCGTAGTCCGCGATGGGCGGGAACGGGTTCCGCGTCGAGGAACTCGAGGTGTAAGGCACCGGTCCGGTGACGGCGAACGGTGCTTCTTGTGCCTCTTCGGCAGGCTCGGCGCTCAGAACCATTCGCACATCATCTGCTCTCGACGCGCTTTTCGTCCACTCAATCGGCGGACTGCCGGTCACCTGCGGGCAAACGCCGGTGCATGCTCGGGAAACGGCCCGATGGCGATCGCGTATCCAGCGACCGCGCGCAACGCCGGGAACTTGTTGATCATCCGCACGGGCAGAGGTGGATTCAGCGGCCCGTCCGAATTGTCACTGATCGCCGAGGCGATGAGCCGGGAGTGGATGAGGCGCTGGACGGACTGAATCAGCGCCGTCGGCAACCATCTACGCGCCTGTACCCGGGCCAGCTGAGACCTGCTCACATGCCCGTCACGCAGCGGCATGGCCAGTTTGGTGGCCGCGGCGACGGCGTCGGCCACGGCGAGGTTGATGCCGACACCTCCCACCGGGGACATCGCGTGCGCCGCGTCGCCGATCAGTAGCAATCCGTCGGTGTACCAGCGATGCAGCCGATCTAGTTGCACGTCAAGAAGTTTCACCTCGTCCAGGGAGACGATGCTATCCACCCGATCCGACAGCCACGGCACCAGCTGCACCACTTGGCGGCGCAGCGCCTCAACACCTTCGGCGCGCATCGCGCTGTCTGCGCCCTTGGGGATGACGTAGGCGATCTGGTAGTAGTCACCGCGGTCGATGACGATGCATGCGTGCCCGGACCGGAATACTCCGTTGAGGCCGGACAGATCCCCTTCGCGGCGAGGAAGCCGGAACCACCACACGTCCATGGGCGCGCCGAAACTCTTGGGCGTCAAGCCCATCGACGACCGCAGGGTCGACGACCGACCGTCGCACGCCACCGTCAACGTCGCGCGCATCTCGCGCGTCACACCGTCGGCGTCGAGGTATCGAACACCGGCCACCCGCCCGTCCCGCAACACCGGTCCGAGCACCTCGGTGCTACGCATCAACGTGAACGTCGGTTCCGCCTCGGCGGCGGTCGCTATCAACTCCAGGAAATCCCACTGCGGCGCCAGCGCGATGTGTTTGTGCCGTCCGGGCAGCTTCGTCAGCGTGATGGCGATCGGAACGCCTTGGAACTGCATGCGGATGCTCTCGATGAGACGGTGCGGCATCTTGTCGAACCGGCCTCCCAGACCCAGCTCGTCAAGCAGGCGCAGTGTGCTCGCATGCACAGTGTCACCGCGGAAATCGCGCAGAAAATCGGCGTGCTTCTCCATCACCACCACCGGCACCCCGCCGCGGGCGAGCAGAAGGCCCATGATCATCCCGGCCGGGCCGCCACCGGCGATCACACATGTTGTGGCATCGGCCGCCGGCACGGGCTCATTCTGGCACGGTCCGATCTCCTCTAGGCTGTCCTGATGGCCGGATTCCTCAATTGGTGGGACGGCGTCGAGCTCTGGCTGTCCGGCCTTGGATTCTTCGTCCAGATCGTCATCGTCATGCCTGTGGTGCTGGCAATCGCGTACGGACTGGCCACGCTCGTGGACGGTCTGCTCGGCCGCGCCATCCGGCTGATGGGCCGGATCCGCCACGGCGAACCGCAGTGAGCACATTGCCGAAGTCGCGCGTCACGCTGGTGCTTTTGATCTTGGCCCAGCTTGTCCTTATGACCTGGCTCGTCACTCATTGACGGTCGCGATAATCGCGGCCTGAGAGTGTTCTGTTATTCTTCCCGCCATGCGAGCGGCGACCACGGATGAGTGCTTTGTGCTGGCACTCATTGCCGTCGGTGACAGCGCTGTCGCTGATGTCCACTGTTGTCGATGACTCCACGCCCGTCGCGGTTTGGTGTCAGTAGTGGCTGTTAATCGGCTCGCGATCTGATTCGTCGCCTTTCTGCTGCGGGTACTTCATCCGGTCCCCCTAATGCAGTGAAAGGTCAACATGTCCAACCTCTCCCTCCAACTCTCTAAACGCACTCCACCACTGCGGAAAGCGGCCGCCCTCGTCGCGGCGACCACCTTCCTCGCAGCGTGCGGCGGCGGGTCAAGCGACACCACGGCGAGCAACGGTCCGGCAAACGCGCGGGTGACCCTGTCGCTGGTGGCCTACGCGGTGCCTGAGCCCGGCTGGAACAAGATCGTGCCTGCCTACAACGCGACCCCGGAGGGCAAGGACGTCGCGATCACCGCCTCCTACGGCGCTTCGGGTGACCAGTCCCGCAAGGTCCAGGACGGCCTGGCCGCCGACGTCGTCAACTTCTCGGTCGAGCCGGACGTCACCCGTCTGGTCAAGGCCAACAAGGTCGCCAAAGACTGGAATGCCGACGCTACGAAGGGAATCCCGTTCGGGTCGGTCGTGGTGCTCGCAGTCCGGAAGGGCAATCCCAAGAACATCAAGGACTGGGACGACCTGCTCCGCCCGGACGTCGAGGTCGTCACCCCTAGCCCGCTGAGCTCCGGCTCGGCGAAATGGAATCTGTTGGCGCCCTATGCCGCAAAGAGCAACGGCGGTCAGGACCAGCAGGCGGGCCTCGACTACATCCAGAAGCTGGTCAAGGACCACGTCAAGGTGCGTCCGGATTCCGGGCGTTCGGCCAGTGACGTATTCGTACAGGGCACCGGCGACGTCCTGATCAGCTACGAGAACGAGGCGATCAACATCGAGCGGCAGGGCAAGGACATCGACCACGTCATTCCCTCTCAGACATTCAAAATCGAGAATCCCGTTGCGGTGGTCACGTCGGGCCCGCACGTCAAGGAGGCGACCGAGTTCAAGAACTTCCAATTCAGCCCCCCGGGCCAGAAGGTGTGGGCGGAAGCCGGTTTCCGGCCCGTCGATCCTGGTGTCGCACAGCAGTTTGCGAACGTCTTCCCGAATCCGTCGCAGAAGCTCTGGACAATTGCCGAGTTGGGCGGATGGAGCAAAGTCGATCCCGATCTGTTCGACAAGGAGAACGGGAGCATCACCAAGATCTACAAGCAGGCGACTGGATGACGGACGAGCGAGAAGCGAACGCGGATCGCCCATGAGCACTGGGATCGATCCCAATCCGGAGGTAGTCCGGCCCGAGCTCACCGAGCCCGGGCCGGGCCGGCCCCGCTTGGGCGGTAGCAATTTCCGGGGGACGACCTCCCTGCGCGTCGGCGTCGCGACACTGTGGTTGTCGGTCATCGTGCTGTTGCCGTTGGCCGCGATCGTGTGGCAGTCGACCAAGGGGGGCTGGTCGGCCTTCGTCACCGCGGTGACGTCGCCGGCGGCCCTCGAGTCGTTCCGGGTGACGCTGACCGTCTCGATCGCCGTCACGCTGATCAACCTGGTATTCGGGCTGCTCGTGGCCTGGGTGCTGGTCCGTGACGACTTCTTCGGAAAACGCCTGATCGACGCCGTCATCGACCTGCCTTTTGCGCTGCCCACGATCGTGGCCAGCGTGGTGATGCTGGCGCTCTACGGGCCGCGCAGTCCGATCGACATCCATCTACAGCACACCCAGTACGGCGTCGGCATCGCGTTGCTGTTCGTCACGCTGCCGTTCGTCGTCCGTGCCGTGCAGCCCGTGCTGCTCGAAGTCGACCACGAGGCCGAACAGGCGGCGGCATCGCTGGGCGCGAACAACTGGACTATCTTTCGCACCGTCATCCTTCCCGCGCTGCTGCCCTCGTTGTTGTCGGGAGCAGGTCTGGCGTTTTCGCGTGCCATCGGCGAGTTCGGCTCCGTCGTGTTGATCGGCGGAGCCGTCCCGGGCAAGACCGAAGTGTCGTCGCAGTGGATCAGAACTCTGATCGAGAACGATGACCGTACCGGCGCTGCCGCGATTTCTGTTGTGCTGCTACTGGCCTCGTTCGTCGTCCTGTTCATCCTGCGAGCGGTGGGTTCACGGGCGGCCAGACGCGAGGAGTTGGACAAATGACGCTGAGTCCCGCGGCGCGGTACGTCCTGCGATTCATCGGTGTGGCCTACATCCTGGTGCTGGTCATCGTGCCTGTTGGGATGATTCTGTGGCGTTCGTTCGCCCCCGGGCTGGGGGAGTTCCTCAGGCAGATCAGCACACCGGCTGCCATCTCGGCTTTGCAGCTG
>JAVHWG010000652.1:0-4557 GCA_032159965.1 Mycobacterium sp. | reverse complement strand
CGGCGACGAGCGCGCCGTTAAGCAGAAAGCACTGGCTGCCCGGCGTGTGGCGGGGGGTGTGCAGAAGCTCGATCTCGATGTCGCCGAGGCTGACCGTGTCGCCGTGCGCGTGCGTGGTGAGGTCGCTCTCGGCGATGCGGGTCACCGGCGACGAGCGCGCCGTTAAGCAGAAAGCACTGGCTGCCCGGCGTGTGGCCGGGGGTGTGCAGAAGCTCGATCTCGATGTCGCCGATGCTGACCTTGTCGCCGTGCTCGTGCTTGGTGAGGTCGCTCTCGGGGATCCCGGTCACCCGCGACACCCACGTCGATTCGTGGGTGTTCACGTGGACGGGCACGCTGACCCGCTCGAGCAGCTCGGCAAGGCCCTTCAGCTCGAAGCCGGCCATCGAGCCGCCGACGTGGTCGGGGTGGTGGTGCGTGACGAGCACGCCGGAAAGCTGCATGCCGTCGTTCTCCAGTGCGTCGACGAGGTCGCCGGCCGCGTAGGCGGGATCGACGACGACGCAGTCCTTGGTTTCGCGGTCGCCGATAAGGTACGCGAAGTTGCGCATCTGCTGGGCGATCATGTCGTCGGCGGCGAAGTCGCGGCCGGACAGCAGTTGGCGGAAATACAGGCGATCGTCGTCGGACATGCGGTCAAGGGTACGTAGTCACACGTGTCACAGCGGCGGACCATGTTCCGAGTTGCCCGCATCGGAGCGACAAGTCGAGGTGTCGGGGGTGGGTGCAAGGGTCCAGGTGTATGACCAGTCAGCTGCCATTAAGAGGAACGTGGTTGCGATACGTGTTGACGCATCATCTATCGGCTCACGGTCCCGCGACCGTCGCAGAACTGATCGACATGCTCCACTACCCCGGCTTTGCCACAACGGGGCGACCGTCGAAAGCGATCTCGGACGCGCTGCGTTGGGAGATGCGCCGCGACCGGGTGCGCCGACGAGGCCGCGGCCAGTACATCCCAGGCGCTATTCCGCGGTCGACGGAGTATCGAATTTCACCAGCGGGTGCTGGCTTTACGGGAACAAGCGAGGCAGTTGTCGCTCAGATGCGGGCAAAACGAACAATGGTCCCGGGGCGTGACGGATGGGGCTGATGATGCCGACCAGTGATGTCGACTGAGCGGCCCCGGAACTCACCCCTCGCTGTGCAGCCTGACCAATCGCGTGGTGCTGCTCTCGTCCAGGTCCACGACCTCACTGCGTGAGCGCAGGAAGTCGCTGAAAGACCGGAAGCCCAAAGACTTTTCGCTGAACGACGGGTCCATGCGCTTCATCTGCGCCTTGACCACCGAATTGTGCAGCCAGTCGGCGTCGTCGTCCTTCTGCATGCCGATCCGCAGAGCTCGTTCCAACAGTCCGGTAGCCGCCGCCTGTGCGTCGGGCGCCACGGCGTCGCTTGACTTCTTCTTCGGCGCACTCTTGGTGGGGACAGAACTCACGCCCGGAAGCGCGTCGTACGTGACGAACTCGTCGCACGCTGCGGCAAGCGATCCGCTGCTCGCTCCGGCGACCCCGATTCCGACGACGTATCGGCCCAGGCGCTTGCACCGCTGAGCCAACGCGATGTAGTCGGAGTCACCGCCGACGATCACCACGTGAGTGAGGTCCGGCAGCCGGAACATGTCCTCCACCGCGTCGACCGCGAGCCGGATGTCGGCACCGTTCTTGCCGTACGCCGCGGCCGGGAACAGCTGCACCAGGTCGACCGCCCGCGCGACCAGCTGGTGCCTGTAGTCGGCGTTGATGTCCGCCGACCAGTCCGCGTACGCGCGGGTCAGCACCAAAGTCCCGAACGACGACGCGAAGTCGATCACCGCACCGACGTCGACGGTCGCTGTCTTGAGGCGCTCGGCGTCCAGGCCCTTCGCCTTGTCCTTCTGGAACGAGTTGCGGCCGTGCACCTGGTCGTAGCGGGAAATCACGATGTTGTCGAAGTCGAGATATACCGCAACCCGGGTGGCACCGACGTCCGTCATGGCTCTCAATGTATTGCCGTCAGCAACCCATGCCCCGGAGGTTTGGCAGACTAAATAAGTGGCACAATGTTGCGACATGCGAATAGGTCACCTCGTGCGGGCGCTCGCCGCCGCCACAGCAACGGCCGCGGCACTGCTTGGCGTGCCGAACAACGCTGCTCTCGCATCTGCTCAGCCCTGTCCTGACGTGGACGTGGTGTTCGCCCGAGGCACCAACGAACCGCCAGGGATCGGACTGACCGGAGAGGCCTTCGTCGCCGCACTCCGCGCGCAGGCCGGCGGCAAGACCGTAGACGTCTATCCCGTCAACTACCCGGCGTCGGTCGACTTCTCCACCGGCGTCGACGGCATCAGGGATGCCAGTGCCCACGTTCTCGACATGGCGGCCACATGCCCGAAGACCAAGATGGTGCTCGGCGGGTTCTCGCAGGGAGCGGCCGTCATGGGTTTCGTCACCAACGACAAGGTTCCCGACGGGGTCCCCGACAGCATCGACCCCGGCGACATCCCCAAGCCGATGTCGCCCCAGGTGGCAAGCCACGTCGCCGCGGTAGCACTTTTCGGCGAACCCACGCCCCGGTTCATGCACACGATCGGTCAGCCGCCCGTCAACATCGGTCCGCTGTACGCGCCGAAGACGATTGCGTTGTGCGCCGACGGGGACGTGATCTGCTCCGATCAGGGCGACTTCGCCGCGCACGGCACCTACCCGGTGACCGGGCTGCCCAACCAGGCCGCGACATTCGTGGCGAGCAAGCTCTAGCTGCTAGCGACAAGCGGCAGTACTAAAGGATGCCTCAGCGTCCGACATCGTCGGTGCCGACGTACTTACCGTTCTTGTAGAAGTCTCTGAATTTATTGCCGTCGTTGTCCCTGTACGCGCACGAGGATTCCGTGCCACCGTGCCCATCGGGAACAGACTCCCACGTGCCACCAGCCTTCTTGCACTCCTTCTCGAGAGTGCTGTTCGATACTGGTTGCGCACTGGCCGCGGCTGGACTCAGCATCGCGCCGGCGACGAGGAGTCCCGCCGCGATACCCGCGCAAACCCGGTCTCGGATCATCATCCCTCCCATGAATTCGCCTTCCCGCCGGGCCGGCTAGACGAGAGCTACCGTCCAGCGGTTGAGAAGGTGATACACAGAAAGTATCGACCCGCTATCCAGACAAGCGCAATAGTCCGCCCAGCCCGCAAGCCTGCTGTTTGGCGGGCCTGCCAGGCACGCTGTAACCTCGACAAGGCCCTTCTGCGGGTCAGGCCCCCTTAGCTCAGTCGGTAGAGCGTTTCCATGGTAAGGAAAAGGTCAACGGTTCGATTCCGTTAGGGGGCTCGGCGTGAAGCAGACGGGACGAGCACAAGGCGAGTCAGGGCGATGTAGCTCAGTTGGTTAGAGCGAACGACTCATAATCGTTAGGTCGCCGGTTCAAGTCCGGCCATCGCTACAAGACGACATTGAGATTTAAGAAACGAGATTCAAGAAGGGCAGCAAGAACGTGGCCTCCAGTACTGATGTTCGGCCGAAGATCACTTTGGCGTGCGAGGTGTGCAAGCACCGCAACTACATCACCAAGAAGAACCGCCGCAACGACCCCGATCGGCTCGAGCTGAAGAAGTTCTGCCCGAACTGCGGCAAGCACCAGGCGCACAAAGAGACCCGCTGACATCCGCCGATTGGCGGTTGGTCAGCCTGACTAGGTAGGTTCTGGACCCGTGGCGTTGTCCGAGCAGATCGTCGGGATGCACTTTCGATATCCCGACCACTACGACGTCGGCCGCGAGAAGATCCGCGAATACGCCGAGGCCGTCAAGAACGACGACGCCGCGTTCTTCGAGGAGGACGCCGCCGCCGAACTCGGGTACGACGAGTTGCTGGCACCCCTGACGTTCATCTCGGTGTTCGGCTATCAGGCGCAGACCGCGTTTTTCGCCTCAGCCGATATCGGGATCCAGGACGCCAAGATTGTCCAGGTCGACCAGGAGCTGAAATTCCTGAAGCCGATCAAGGTCGGCGATCGGCTCTACTGCGACGTGCACGTGCACTCGGTCCGGCAGGCGCACGGCACCGACATCATCGTGACCAAGAACATCGTGACCGACTCGGACGGCCAGATAGTGCAGGAGACCTACACCACGCTTGCGGGGCGTAGCGACGAGAACGGAGAAGAGGGCTTCAGACATGCCACTGCGTGAATTCGATTCGGTCAAGGTCGGCGACCAGCTGCCGGAAAAGGTGATCACGCTGACTCGCGGGGACCTGGTGAACTATGCCGGTGTGTCCGGGGATCTGAACCCCATCCACTGGGACGACGACATCGCCAAGCAGGTCGGCCTGGACACCGCGATCGCGCACGGCATGTTGACGATGGGCCTCGGCGGCGGCTACGTGACGTCGTGGATCGGTGATCCCGGTGCGGTGACGGAGTACAACGTGCGATTCACCGCCGTGGTGCCGGTCCCCAACGACGGCGTCGGCGCTGAAATCGTGTTCAGCGGGCGCGTCAAGGCGGCGGATCCGGAAACCAAGTCGGTGACGATCGCATTGTCGGCAACCACGGGCGGGAAGAAGATCTTCGGCCGCGCG
>JAVHWG010000138.1:0-9205 GCA_032159965.1 Mycobacterium sp. | reverse complement strand
CTGATCTTCATCATCATGCTGCTGATCACCCGCAGTATCGTCGCAGCGGCCGTCATCGTAGGCACCGTGCTGCTGTCACTCGGTGCGTCCTTCGGCGTCTCTGTTCTGGTGTGGCAGCACCTTTTGAACATCGAATTGCAGTTCATGGTGATGGCCATGGCCGTCATCATCCTGTTGGCGGTCGGTGCCGACTACAACCTGCTATTGGTGGCCCGGATGAAGGAAGAGGTCCCTGCCGGGATCAAGACCGGAATCATTCGCGCCATGGGCGGCAGCGGTTCCGTCGTGACCGCCGCGGGTTTGGTGTTCGCGTTCACGATGATGTCGATGGCGGTCAGCGAGATGGTGGTGGTCGCTCAAATCGGCACCACGATCGGGCTCGGATTGTTGTTCGACACCTTGGTGATTCGGGCCTTCATGACGCCAGCCATCGCGGCTCTCCTCGGGCCCTGGTTCTGGTGGCCCAAGATCGTGCGAGCGCGGCCACCGCGGTCGCTGTTGAGGCGGTCGGCGGGAGACCAGGAAAGGGTCGACGTCTAGTCGGATTCCCCGCGACGGCGCGCCGCACCCCAGAGTCCGACGCCGATCCCGACGACGGCGCCGCCGAGGCCGATGACCTGCTGTCCCCGCTTGAGGTCGTGGTGCACGCTCAGCCCGCCGAGCAGGTCGGCCGCGTCGGCACCACCGGATGCCAGAAACCAGCCCCGAGTGTCGTTGCCGCGCAACGCCGCGGACAGCAGCAGCCCACCGATCAGCGCATCCCGGTAACCCATCGAGCGCAACAACAGTCGCGCGGAAGGGCCCGGATCGTCGGGCTCTCCCCACAGTCGGTTCGCGCGAAGAGGGTCGACGAGGAACGAGACGCCCGAGGCCAAACGGATGCTGCCCGCGACGACTGCGGCACGGTCGATCGGCATGACCGCAGCCTACGCGTGCAGTGCCGCGTCGCCGATCACATGTCGCGCCCGCAGCGCCGCCAACTCGTCGCCGCCCAGACCCAGCCCGCCAAGAACTTCGTCGTTGTGCTGGCCCAGCGTGGGCGCCGGGTACCGGTGGTGACGGAGCGGCCCCGGCGTGATGCGAAACGGCCAGCCCGGATAGTGGTGCACCCCGGTGATCGGATGCTCAAGCTCTTGGTAGTAGGCGCGTGCGTCAAGTTGCGCAACCTCATACATCCTGTCCGCCGTGAGAACGCGTTCGGCCGGAATACGCTCTGCAGCCAGCATCTTCACGATCTCCGCCGGTGGCATAGTCCGCGTCCACCCGGCCACCACGTCGTCGAACTGGTCGTGGGCCTGCTCCCGCACCTGAGCAGTCGCGAAGCGCGGATCGTCCCGCAGATCCGCGCGACCCATCACCGCCGTGAGGTTGGCCCAGTCAGCGTCGTCGCGGACGGAGATCGCCACCCACGCGCCGTCGTCGGCGGTCGGATACACGCCCTGCGCATAGCCTTTCTGGCGGTTACCCTGACGCGCCAGGACGACACCGTTCATGGAGTACTCGATCACCGGTTCGGCGGCGACGGACGCCGTCACCTCGATCTGCGCGATCTCGACGAGTTGTCCCTCGCCCGTACGCTTCCGGTGCTCGAGTGCGGCGAGCAGAGCAACCCCGGCATGCACCCCGACGATGGGGTCGGCGGGTCCCTGAAGGTTGCACGGTGGACCGTCGGCGTACCCGGTGACCGCCGACATTCCTGACGTCTGCTCGAAGTTGAGCGCCCAGCCGACGTAGTCACGCCACGGACCCTGCAGGCCGTAACCGGGCATGCGCACCAGGATGATGTCGGGCCTCAGCTCGACGAGCGACTGGTAGTCCAGACCGAAATGCTCGATCACCCGCGGTGAGAAGTTCTCGACGACGACGTCGGCCTCGCGGACGAGTTGCCGAACGATGGCGCGGCCCTCGGCGGACGTGAGATCCAGCGTGATGTCGCGCTTGTTCAGGTTCGTGCTCTGCCACATTCCGCTGCGCTCGTACCAGCGGTCACCCTCATGCGCCCACGCGCCCGAATAACGAAACCCGTCGGGTCGTTGTACGGATTCGACTTTGACGATGTCGGCGCCGAACGCCCCGAGATAGCAGGTGAGGTACGCGCCGGCCCAGAACGTCGAGAGGTCCAAGACCTTGAGGTCACTGAACGGAAGCGCCGGATCTGCGCCGGTAGCCATCGGGTTCGGCGAATCCTGCAGTGCTGCAACAGGTGTCAGTGATGTGCCGAGGCGGGGGGCTGGCCGCACGGGCAGCGCAGGCGACTTGGAC
Source organism: Mycobacterium sp. (assembly GCA_032159965.1). GTDB lineage: Bacteria > Actinomycetota > Actinomycetes > Mycobacteriales > Mycobacteriaceae > Mycobacterium. The sequence goes on along the minus strand of JAVHWG010000138.1, from coordinate 6,943 downwards.
AAGCGGAAGGGAGCGTCCGGACGCCGGAAGGTCCAGTCGCCGCCGCCAGCCTGCACAAAGAACCGCCGATCGCGGTACTGCGGGCACTCCATGACGGTCGACCCGTCGTTGACAGGAGCAGTCGGGATGCGCATGGCCTGACCCAGCTCGACGATCTCGTCCACGGTGTGCTCCGACAGCCAGGGCTGAGCCTTGTCGAAGAACTCGCCGCGCTCGGGACCGCCCAGCATGATGGGGATCTGCTGGTCGGCGTACTCGGCCAAACCGAGCATCGCGCACACGTCCAGCCAATGCTGGCCGGTCAGGCAGTTGATCCCGATCCAGCCGTCGGCGGCGCGGACGACACCCATCATCGGCGCGGACCTGGTGTTCGGGGGCAGGCCCTGTGTGCGCATCTTCTCGGCCATCAGCATCGGGTACGGCAGGGTCCCGAGCAGTGACTCGAGCACCGAGACGTCGACCTCGACCACACCAGTTGCGTTGGGCGACAACGCCCTCAGGGCGGTGAGCGCACCGAGAGCGGCGTAGCCGCCCGCGACGTACTCCGAAATCCTGGCACCCGCCTGCACCGGAGGCCTGTCGGGATGCCGGTTGTTGACCCAACCGGCCGCCGCCTGCACCGTCAGAGGAGTCGCGGCGCGATCGCGTGACGGTCCGGTCTGCCCGAAGTCCGAGATACGGACGACGACGAGCCCGGGGCGCAGCATCTCCAAGGTCGGCACGTCCAGGCCCACCCGGGCGAGCGTGCCCGGCGTCATGCCGTCGACGAGGAGGTGCGCGTTCTGGATCAGGGCATGCACCCCGGCAGCGTCGTTGTCGAGATCGGTTGTCACACCCTGCTTTCCGGCGTTCAGATACTCGAACATGCCGCACCGGCCGGGGTCGGGGTCGCCACCGGGGAACGGACCCCAACGTCGCAGGCGATCCCCCGACGGCGTTTCGACCTTGGTGACGACGGCGCCGAGGTCGACGAGGAGCTTGGTGCAGTAGGGACCGGCGATGTCGCCGGCGAGCTCGACGACGCGCAGTCCTTCAAGCGGTCCCATCACGCCGGGAAACCGATGGCCTTCGTCTCCGTGTATTGATGAATGCCTTGGAGTCCGCCGCCCTCGCGGCCCAACCCGCTCTGCTTGTACCCTCCGAACGGGGCATCGCCTGGTATACAACCATTTACGGAGATCTGCCCGGTGCGAATCCGGCGCGCGACAGCGAGCGCACGGTCCACGTCGGCGCCCCACACGGCACCCGACAACCCGTACTGCGAGTTGTTGGCGAGGGCCACCGCGTCTTCGTCGTCACGGTAGCGGAACACCGTCAGCACTGGTCCGAACACTTCCTCCTGGGCGATCCGCGAGTCGGGCGTGACGTCGGTCAGGATCGTCGGTTCGAAGTAGAAACCCTTGTCCAGGGCGGCCGGTCGGTGTCCGCCGGTCACGAGCTTGGCACCGTCGTTCACCGCGGCGCCGACGTGGGACTCGACGCGATCCCGCTGCGCGCTGCTGATGAGCGGACCCATCTGCACGTCCGGATCCGTCGGGTCACCGACTCTCAGCGCCCGTGCGCGCTCGACCAGGCGATCGACGACCTCATCGTGGATTCGGTCCGGCAGAAGCAGCCGGCTCTGCAGGATGCATGCCTGACCGGCGTGCATCGAGCAGCCGTCGAACAGGAACCGTTCCAGCAGTTCGTCGTTCACGTCGACGTCGTCGAGGAAGATGCCTGCCGACTTTCCGCCACACTCGAGCAGAATCCGCTTCATCGTGTCCCCGGCGGCGGCCATGACCTCCCTGCCCACCGCTGAGCTCCCCGTGAAGCTGATCATGTCGACGCGCGGGTCGGTGGTCAACAGTCTGCTTGCCTCGACGCCGCTGGGGGTGACGACATTGACCACACCAGGCGGAATGTCGGTGTGCTCGTCGATGATCCGTGCCAACGCCAGACCCGCAAGCGGTGTCAACGGCGACGGCTTGAGCACCACCGTGTTGCCGGCGGCCAGTGAATTGCCCACCTTCATCACGTTGATGCTGTGCGGGAAATTCCACGGCGTCAGGATGGACACCACGCCCAGCGGCTCGTGACACAGCACGGTGTTGCCTGCGGCCCCGAACGCGTCGATCGGCTGGTCGCCGAGCTGACCGGCAAGTTCGCCCGCGCGCAACGCCATGAAAGCCGGGCCGTCGACCTGGATCAACCGCTCGTTGGCGATGCAGCCCCACTCCGCCTGAGACAACGTATAGAAATCGTCGGCGTGCTCCATCAGTGCGTTGCCCAGTTGGTTGAGGCAGCGCGCGCGCTCCTCGGGCGCTGCGCTCGCCCACGGCCCGCAGTCGAACGCGCGCCGTGCCGCGGCGATGGCGGCATCGACGTCGGCGACACTCGCGTCCGGCGCTTGAGCGATCGGCGCCTCCGTCGCCGGTGAGACGTCGGCGTAGCGACCACCCTGCGGCTCGACCCACCCGCCGTCGATGTAGAGCGAATAGGTGTCGACAAGGGGGGATTGGTCGGCCATCGCGGCTCCTCGCGCGGTCGGGATGTGAGCAGTGTCGGGTCAACACTTGGTGTACACCTGTCGGACAGGTCCGTCAACGTCCGCTCTCCAACTGAGCTGGCAAGAAGATGAATTACTCGACGTTGACAGCAATGCGCCCGTCCAGTAGACACAGTATGCGTCGAACATATCAGCGTGATCTGTCCGGCGGCGGCATTGCCGAGAGAGGCCCACGTGCAGACAACTGTCCCTCTTCATTCCCCTGACTTCTTCGTCGGTGACCCGTATCCCGCCTACAAGGAACTGCGCGCGACGTCGCCGGTCGTGTGGAACGACGTCACCAAATTCTGGGCATTGCTGAAGTACGAGGACATCCGCTACGTGTCCAGCAATCCCGCGTTGTTCACCTCGACGAAGGGCATCACGATCCCGGACCCGTCGTTTTCCGCGCCCCCGGTGCAGGAGGGCAACCTCATCTTCACCGATCCGCCGCGCCACCGGCAGCTGCGCAAGCTCATCAACACCGGGTTCACCAGGCGGCGGGTCGCGGTCCTGGAGCCCAAGGTCCGGGAGATCGTGTACCGCCTCCTGGACGACGTCCAGCCCGGTGGCACACTGGAATTCGCGGAGGGGATGGCCGCCCCGCTACCCACCCGGATGATCGCCGAGCTTCTCGGCGCGCCGCCCGAGCACTGGGAACAGTTCCGCAGGTGGTCCGACGCGTGTACGGGGACCGCCGATTCCGAGATCGAGCTCGACGCTTTCGTCGCGATCGGCGAGCTCTACGAATACTTCCTGCAACTCATCGCCGCGCGGCGTATGCACGCGAGGGACGACATACTGTCGGTCCTCGCCGAGGCCGAGATTGACGGCGTGCGGCTCACCGATGACGATCTGCTCAACTTCGCGTTCCTGTTGCTGGTGGCCGGCAACGAAACCACCCGCAACCTGATCGCATTGGGCACGCTGGCGCTGATCGCCCACCCCGACGAATGCGCCAAGCTCGTCGAGGACCCTTCGTTGATCCCGAGTGCGGTCGAGGAAATGCTGCGATGGACCACCCCCGTCACCCACATGGCCCGCACCGCCACCGCGGACGTCGAGATCCGGGGACAGCGCATCAAAGCGGGCGACACGATCGTCATGCTCTACGGTTCGGCCAACCGCGACGAGGACGTCTTCGGCTCCGACGCCGAGGAATTCAAGGTCACGCGCCATCCCAACCCGCACATCGCCTTCGGCTGCGGTGAGCACTCGTGCGTCGGTTCTCAACTGGCCCGGCTGGAGGCATGCGTGATGTTCGAGGTGCTGCTCGGACGATATCCGAAGCTCGAACTCGCCGGCGACGTGGACCGTATGCGGGCGACGATGGTGCCCGGGGTGAAGAGGATGCCCGTGCGGCTCGGGACGGGAGATTAAGTGATGCATTTGGATTTCACCCCAGAACAGAAAGAGTTGCGCGCCGAGATCCGCGCCTCGCTGGCGACGGTGATGACGCCGGAGCGCATCGCCGCGGTGGCCAACCGCATGGAAGGCGGCCCGGCCGTCAAGGAGTGCGTGCAGGCGCTCGGTGCCGCCGACCTGCTCGGGGTCGGCTGGCCCAAAGAATATGGCGGACGGGGGTTTACCGCCCTGGAGCAGTTCATCTTCTTCGAGGAGGCACAGCGGGTGAATGCACCCATCCCGCTGGTCACGCTGAACACCGTGGGCCCTGTTCTGGTCGCCTACGGAACCGAGGAGCAGAAACAGAAGTTCCTGCCAGCGATCCTCAACGGGACCGTCGAGTTCGCGATCGGCTACTCCGAGCCGTCGGCGGGGAGTGACCTAGCGTCGCTGCGCACCACTGCCGTACGGGACGGTGACGACTTCGTCATCAACGGCCAGAAGATGTTCACCAGCGGTGCGGCGTACGCCGACTACGTCTGGCTCGCCGCACGTACCGATCCAACCGTCAAGAAGCACAAGGGCATCACGATTTTCATCGTGCCGACGTCATCGCCGGGATTCTCCTGGAAGCCACTGCACACCATGCCGGGCGTGTCGACGTTCTACACGTTCTACGACGACGTGCGCGTGCCTGCCAGTTCGATCGTCGCCGGGGAGAACGAGGGCTGGAATCTGATCACCACCCAGCTGAACTTCGAGCGCGCTGCACTCGGAAACCTGGGGGCTCTGGATCCGCTGTTCGAGAAGACACTGCAATGGGCCAAGACGACCGAACTCGACGGCGGCCATGTGATCGACCAGCCATGGGTGCAGTCGGCACTCGCCCGGGTGGAGGCGCAGGTATCGGCTTACAGAATCATGAATCTGCAGGTGAATTCGTCGATGTCGAAGGGAGTGCTGGGCATGGGCGCGGCGTCGGCATCCAAGGTGTTCGGTACCGAGCTCACACAGCAGGTCGCCCGCGAACTGCTCGAGGTGCTCGACGGCGGCGGCGTCCGCAAGGGTGAGGACGCGCCGTTGCGCGGCGCTCTCGAGTCGGCCTACCGGACCGCGGTGATCAACACGTTCGGCGGCGGCGCCAACGAACTTCAGCGTGACATCATCGCCATGGCAGGACTTCTCATGCCGCGCGCGCCCCGTGATCTGCGGGCCTCACAGAATGGGAACGCCAAGTGACCGACGACAAGTCCGCATTCCGCGAAAAGCTCGATGCGCTTATCGGCAAGCCGACGGGCGGATCCGGCAAGCCCGCGGGGGGCCCGGATCCCGTGAACCAGCCGATGATTCGGCACTGGGCCATCGCCATGGACGACAAGAACCCCGTCTACGTCGACCCTGCCTTCGCCGAGCAGTCGCGGTTCGGCGGCATCGTGTCGCCACCGTGCATGCTGCAGACGTGGACGATGCCCGCACCCAAGCTGGAAGGGATCGCCGAACGCGGCGGTGTACCGATCGAGATGGGTGAGAACCCGTCGTCGTTCATCGAGAAAGCGGGCTTCACAAGCATCGTCGCCACCAACTCCGAGTTCGAGATCGAACGCTATCCGCGCCTCGACGACGTCATCTCGGCCACGCAGACCTTCGAGGAGATCTCCGACGAGAAGAAGACCTCCCTGGGCACTGGTCACTTCATCACCTGGGTGTCCACGTACACCGACCAGGAGGGCGAAGTGCTTGGCCGTCAACGGTTCCGGGTGTTCCGATTCAAGGCGAACGTCTGATGAGCCGCTTGCGCGAAGAGAGAAGGCCCTAGTGGCAACGAGACTCGCTCCGACGATCAGCCCTGACACCGAGTTCTTCTGGAACGGTCTGCGCGATCACCAGCTACTGATCCAGCGGTGTCAAGGGTGTCAGGCGTTGCGTCAACCCGCGCGCCCGATGTGCCCTGCGTGCAATTCGCTGGACTGGGATACGGTCGCGTCCTCGGGCCGCGGCACCGTCTACAGCTACGTGATGCCACAACATCCGCCGATGCCGCTGATGGTGTATCCGTACATCGTCGCGCTGATCGAACTCGAGGAAGGCGTGCGGCTGGTGTCCAACCTGCGCGAAATCACACCTGACGACGTCGTGGTCGGCATGCCCGTCGAGGTCTTCTACGAGACGTTCGACACGCTCGACAAGAAGGACCTGGTCCTGCACCAATTCCGGCCCGCCGCGACAGAGGCTTGAGAGCAATGGATTTCACGTTCACCGAAGAGCAGGAGACGATCTCCAAGGTCGCCCGTCAACTGTTCGAGCACCGCGCCACACCCGAACGGCTCACCGAGCTCGAAGCGGGTGACGTACGCTACGACGCGGGGCTGTGGAGCGAGCTCGCGGGCGCTGATCTGCTCGGAATTGCGTTGCCCGAGAACACGGGTGGCAGTGGCCATGGTTTTCTTGAGCTGTCGCTGCTCCTCACCGAGGTGGGGTGGAGCGTGGCGCCGGTCCCCGTTTATGCCACGCTCCTTCTCGGCGCCGACACCATCGCCCGGCACGGTGACGAGAGTCAGCAGCGGCGGTATCTGCCCGATGTCGTTAAAGGCGTCAAGCTGCTCACCGCGGGCCTGGCCGAGCCGGGGCGCTCCGACGTCACCAGACCCTCGTCCATCGCGCGCCGGGACGGCAATGGTTGGCGGATCGACGGCAGCAAGCAGCTGGTGCCCGCGGCTCAGGTCGCCCACACCATGCTCGTCACCGCCACCACTGACGACGGCGATGTCGGTGTGTTCATTCTCGACACCGACACCGACGGTGTCGACATCGCGCCGGCGACCACCACCAACGGGGAGCCGCATGCTGACGTAGTCTTCGACGGCGCAACAGTTTCCGGCACCGATAGGCTTCCCGGTGACGGCGCGGCGCTGGTCGACTCGCTGCTCGCTCGCGCACTGGCCGGCTTGTGTGCGATTCAGCTCGGGGTCGCTGAGCGGGCATTGCGCATCGCCGCCGCGTACACCACCGAGCGCGAGCAGTTCGGCCGGCCGATCGGCAGCTTCCAGGCCGTACAGCAGCGGATGGCCGACG
>JAVHWG010000110.1:0-3679 GCA_032159965.1 Mycobacterium sp. | reverse complement strand
CACAAATGTTTTGAACGCCGGAACGCCGTGATCGGCGTCACGGTTGCGATCGCGGCCGTCGTGGTCCTCGCCCTCCTCTTCGCACTGTCCGTCCGGATCATCACTCAGTACGAAAACGGCGTGCTGTTCCGACTGGGCCGGGTTCAACATCCCAAGAAACCAGGTCTGACCCTGATCATCCCCCTCGTGGACCGCCTGACCAAGGTCTCGTTGCGCATCATCACCATGCCGATCCAATCTCAGGGCATCATCACCCGCGACAACGTCAGCGTCGACATCTCCGCCGTCGCCTACTTCCGTGTCGTGAATCCCGTGATGTCCGTGGTGGCGATCGAGAACGTACATGCGGCGATCAATCAGATCGCCCAGACGACGCTCCGCAAAGTGGTCGGCCAGCACAGCCTCGACGAAGCACTGTCCGAGACCGACACGATCAACGACGACATCCGAAAGATTCTCGACGTCGCGACGCTCGAATGGGGAGTCGAGGTCACACTGGTGGAACTCAAGGACATTCAACTCCCCGACAGCATGAAGCGTGCCATGGCCCGCCAAGCAGAGGCTGAGCGGGAGAAGCGCGCGAAAATCATTGCTGCGGAGGGTGAGTCACTTGCCGCGGCAGCGCTTGGGGACGCGTCGGACATCATGATGGCGCACCCGCTGGCCCTACAGCTGCGCAACCTCCAAACACTCGCCGAACTAGGTGTCGAGAAGAACACCACGGTCGTCTTCCCCGCACCGATCATGAGCGCCATCGGCGAACTCGGCACCTTTCTCGCGAGAGAAGCCGACGCCGTCAAGTCGTTCGACCGTCCTGCTCCCGCAACCAACGGGGTCGTGCAATGACCGCAGCGACAACCGAAGGAACGCCTGCTGCCGTGACGAACCGCACGCTCGAGCCTGAACTGCTACACAGGATGGACGCCTATTGGCGCGCGGCAAACTACTTGTCCGTCGGGCAGATCTATCTCCATGACAATCCACTTCTGACACGGCCACTCGAGCTGTCGGACGTGAAGCCATTCGTGGTCGGGCATTGGGGCACGACGCCAGGCCAGAACTTCATCTACGTTCATCTCAACAGGGCAATTACCAAGTACGACCTCAACATGTTCTACGTTGCAGGCCCCGGCCACGGCGGTCCTGCGCTGGTGGCGAATACCTACCTGGAGGGCTCGTACTCGGAGATCTATCCCGATGTAAGCCAGGACGAATCCGGGATGAAGAAGCTCTTCACCCAATTCTCCTTCCCCGGAGGCATTTCCAGTCACGTGGCACCCAGTACTCCAGGATCCATCCACGAAGGCGGCGAACTGGGCTACTCGTTGAGCCACGCCTTCGGCGCCGTGTTCGACAATCCCGATCTGATCGTCGCCTGTGTCATCGGCGACGGCGAGGCCGAGACGGGCCCGTTGGCGACGGCCTGGCATTCCACGAAGTTCCTCAACCCCGTGGGCGACGGGGCGGTCCTTCCGATCCTGCACCTCAACGGTTTCAAGATCAGTAACCCGACCGTGTTGGCCCGCATCGAGGGGGAGGAACTCGACCAGTTCCTTCGTGGATGCGGCTGGGAGCCGCGTTACGTCGAGGGCGACGATCCCGAGGACATGCACGAACTGATGGCCACCGTCCTTGACGAAACCGTTGAGTCCATTCACGCCATCCAAGCCCATGCTCGTACGACCGGCGACGGTACCCGTCCACGGTGGCCGATGATCGTGCTGCGCTCGCCGAAGGGTTGGACCGGACCTAAAGAGGTTGACGGACAGAAGATTGAGGGCACGTTTCGGTCGCATCAGGTGCCGTTGCTCGTCGACCCCCAGCACCCCGGGCATGTCGAACAGTTGGACAGCTGGATGCGCAGCTACAAACCCAGTGAACTCTTCGACCAAGCTGGGCGGCTTCTGCCCGACTTGATGGCACTTGCCCCGCAGGGGCAGCGGCGGATGGGCGCCAACCCGCACACGAACGGCGGGGCCCTCCTGCGCGACCTGCGGATGCCCGACTACCGCGAACATGCGGTGGCGGTGCCCGCACCGGGCGCGGTGCAGGCACAAGACACCCGGATACTCGGGAGCTTTCTCCGCGACGTCATCGCACTGAACGACGAGGAGGGCAATTTCCGGCTGTTTGGCCCAGATGAAACGTTGTCCAACATGCTCGGCGCGGTGTTCGAGGTTACCGACCGCCAGTGGGACGCGCGCACGGTCGAATCCGACGAAGCCCTTGCTCCCGCTGGCAGAGTGCTCGATTCGATGCTCAGTGAGCACCAGAGTCAAGGGTGGCTGGAGGGCTATCTGCTGACCGGCAGGCACGGCCTCTTCAACTGTTACGAGGCGTTCATTCACATCGTCGACTCGATGTTCAACCAGAATGCCAAATGGCTCAAAGTCACTTCACAGTTGCCGTGGCGCCGGGACATCGCGTCGCTGAACTATCTGCTCACCTCCCACGTGTGGCAGCAGGATCACAACGGCTTCACTCACCAGGATCCCGGCTTCCTCGACCACGTCGTCAACAAGAAGGCGGACATCGTGCGGGTCTACCTGCCGCCGGACGCGAACTGTCTGCTTTCGGTCGCCGATCACTGTCTGCGCAGCCGCCACTACGTCAACGTGGTGGTCGCCGGAAAGCGACTGATGCCGCAGTGGCTGAGCATTCAAGAAGCAGAGGTTCACTGCACCGAGGGCATCGGCATCTGGGAGTGGGCAGGCAATGACCGTGGCGCCGAACCCGATGTGGTCTTGGCCTGCTGCGGCGACACGCCGACGTTGGAGGTCTTGGCCGCGGTATCAATCCTACGGGAGCACTTGCCGCAGTTGAAGATTCGCGTCGTCAACGTGGTGGACTTGATGAGGCTGCAGTCTGCCGCCGAGCATCCGCACGGCCTGACCGACCGAGATTACGACGCCTTGTTCACCACGGACAAGCACGTTGTCTTCGCCTTCCATGGCTATCCGAATCTGATCCATCGATTAACCCACCGCCGCACCAACCGCAACATGCACGTCCGCGGATACAACGAAGAAGGAACCATCACCACCGCGTTCGACATGCGAGTGCAGAACCGCTTGGACCGTTTCCACCTCGTCGGCGACGTCATCGACAACCTCCCCCAACTCGGCGCCACTGGGGACTATCTGAAACAAACAATGGCGGACAAGCTGGTCGAACACGAGGTGTACATCAGAACGCACGGTCAGGACCTGCCAGAGATCCGCGATTGGGTATGGAAGCCTTCGGGATGACCGTAGTGGACCGCGTCAGCGGCGGCGATCGGCAACGCCGACGTGATCCTCGCGGATCTCGTCGTCAGCGATTTCGCCGGGTTTCCGGGGACGACGATACTAGAACCGGGAATAGCGGCCCGCGTAGCCTGAGCAGATCCACCCCTCCCATCACGACGCGGCCACACAGCCGATCCGAATCGCCGTGCTCGCGCCGATTGCGTGGAGGACACCACCTCGTCACTATGGCCCGTGGGAGCAGTTCGCCTCGTTGTTGACGGAGGGACTGGTGGCTGCCGGGCATCAGGTAACCCTGTTCGCCACCGCGGACTCGATCACGACAGCCAGCCTGCACGCCACCGCACGGTCCGGCTGGTCCGAGGACGCCACGATCGACGCCAAGGTAGCGGAGTGCCTGCACATCGCTGCGGTGTTCGAGCGCGCCGGCGAGT
>JAVHWG010000100.1:0-2698 GCA_032159965.1 Mycobacterium sp. | reverse complement strand
TGCGGGGAGTCCAGGGTTCCATTCCCATCGTCGGAACCTCGCTCGCCGATCCGTTCGCCGTCGCGTGCCTGGCCGAAAAGAACGAGCTCAAGATCATCGGCGTCGACGACGACCGCTCCGGCTGCCGACCGCTGAAGGTCGACTACCTGGACGAGTCGGGTCAACGGGCGCTCACGGCGCTGCCGAAGTCCGGCAACTTCGAGGACGCCTCCAACTCGCTCAAGCAACTGGTCCGCTCGCTTCTGCCGGTCTGCGGACCACCTCCGCCTGCCAAGCAACCCGTACCGCTGCCGCCCACGCCCGCCCCGCAGGCCCCGCCGACCGAGAACACCGCCGCCCCTGGGCCGGACAATCCGCTGCCCGAGACGCCCGTCTCGGTGCCGCCGACCCAGCCGGAAGCTCCGCCCACCGCGTCCACGCCGCAGCCGAAGACACAGGCCCCTGCGCCCCCCGGGCAACCGACCACTTCGGCGACGGCGGCGCCAACGGCGTCGCCAACGCCAACGCCGTCGCCCGCCCCCGAGCAGAAGCCGGCGGACAAGCCGTGCCGGGTGGCTGCGTGAACACTGCACCGCAGGCGCCCGTCACCGTCGTGCCTCCAATGCCCAACCGGCGCAACGCCGAGCTGTACCTGCTCGGCTTCGCCGCGTTCATCACGATGGTTGCCCTCCTGATCGTCGAGGCCAACCAGGAGCAGGGTCTGACCTGGGACCTGGCCAAGTACGCGGTGGGCTTCGTCGGCTTGTTCCTCGGCGCGCACCTCGCGGTGCGCCGGTTCGCGCCCTACGCGGACCCGCTGCTGCTCCCCGTGGTCGCATTGCTCAACGGCCTCGGCCTCGTCATGATCCATCGCCTCGACCTCGCCGAGGGTCCCCTGGTCTTCGGCGGTGCCAACGGGCCGAGCGCCGTTCAGCAGATGCTGTGGACGCTCGTCGGGGTCATCGCCTTCGCCCTCGTCGTCATCTTCCTGCAGGACCATCGAATGCTCGCCCGCTACGGCTACGTGTGCGGGGTGTCGGGTCTGATCCTGCTTCTCATCCCGGCGATACTGCCGCGGTCGATGTCCGAGCAGAACGGGGCGAAGATCTGGATTCGCTTGCCCGGCTTCTCGATTCAGCCCGCGGAGTTCTCCAAGATCCTGCTCCTGATCTTCTTCGCGTCGGTCCTGGTGGCCAAGCGCAATCTGTTCACGAGCGCGGGCAAGCACGTGTTGGGCATGGACCTACCGCGGCCTCGCGACCTGGCGCCACTACTGGTCGCCTGGATCGCGTCGGTCGGCGTGATGGTGTTCGAGAAGGATCTGGGCACCTCTCTGCTGCTGTACGCGTCGTTCCTGGTGCTCGTCTACATCGCGACGGACCGGCTCAGCTGGGTCCTGCTCGGCCTCACCCTGTTCGCCGCGGGAAGCGTGTGCGCCTACTACGCCTTCTCGCACGTGCAGGTGCGAGTGCAGAACTGGCTCGACCCCTTCGCCGACCCCGACGGGTCCGGGTACCAGATGGTGCAGGCCCTGTTCAGCTTCGCGACCGGCGGCATCTTCGGCACCGGCCTCGGCAACGGCCAACCGGGGTCCGTGCCCGCCGCCTCCACCGACTTCATCATCGCTGCGATCGGCGAGGAGCTGGGCTTGGTCGGCGTGGCGGGCGTCCTGATGCTCTACGCCATCCTGCTGATCCGCGGACTGCGCACCGCGCTCGCCGTGCGGGACAGCTTCGGCAAGTTGCTCGCGGCGGGGCTGGCCTCCACGCTGGCGATCCAGTTGTTCATCGTCGTCGGGGGCGTGACGAAGCTGATCCCGCTGACCGGCCTGACCACGCCGTGGTTGTCCTACGGCGGCTCGTCGCTGTTGGCGAACTACGTGCTGCTGGCGATCCTGATCCGCATCTCGCACGCCGCGCGCAGGCCGATCAGCACCAAGGCGCCAAACCCCACGCCGATCGCCTCGGCCAGCACTGAGGTCATCCAAAAGGCATGAACACCGCCCTACGTCGAATCTCCGTCACGATCATGGCCCTGATCGTGCTGTTGCTGGCGAACGCCACCCTGACGCAGGTCTTCCGGGCCGACGGACTCCGCACCGATCCACGCAACCAGCGCGTTCTCCTCGACGAGTACTCCCGCCAACGCGGCCAGATCTCGGCGGGCGGCCAACTGCTGGCTTATTCGGTGTCGACCGACGGCCGATTCCGCTTCCTGCGGGTCTATCCCAACCCGCAGATGTATGCCCCGGTCACCGGGTTCTACTCGCTGGAGTACTCGAGCACGGGGCTGGAGCGCGCCGAGGACTCCATCCTGAACGGGTCCGACGAAAGGCTGTTCGGACGACGGCTTGCGGACTTCTTCACCGGCCGGGACCCCCGGGGCGGCAACGTCGAGACCACCCTCAACCCGCGGGTGCAGCAGGCTGCGTTCGACGCGCTCAACGGTGGCTGCAACGGCCCGTGCAAGGGCGCGGTCGTGGCGTTGGAGCCCTCGACGGGCAAGATCCTCGCGATGGTGTCGGCGCCGACCTACGACGCGAATCTGCTTGCATCGCACGACGTCGACGAACAGTCGGCGGCGTGGCAGCGGTTCCGCGACGATCCCAACGCCCCTCTGGTCAACCGGGCGATCTCCGAGACCTATCCCCCGGGCTCGACGTTCAAGGTCATCACCACCGCCGCCGCGCTGCAGTCCGGCTCGAACCCGGACACGCAGC
>JAVHWG010000080.1:0-13164 GCA_032159965.1 Mycobacterium sp. | reverse complement strand
GTACGTCGACTGCACGGCTGAGGGCGTGCGGCCGACTCTTCCCCGGCCGATCTTCGAAGCCGACCGAATGACGCTGCAATACGTGACGATCGGGATCGTGCCCTGGAGTGCCGCAACGGTCGGCACGGTGGAGGCACGTGCAGACGACGACAGCGAAAAGAACCGGCTCTGCCCCACGGTGGTGTTCACGGGCCAATCGGCGGATCTGCCCCGCCTCGCGTACGCGGGCATGAACGGCATCGGTACCCGTGCGATGGATCCGGATCTGAGCGTGTGGACGGAGAGCTCCCGCCTCAATCCGGCCCGCGGTGCCGCGGAGCGCTCCGACGACCCGCGGGTGCAAGACGCATTCGCCACCATCGGTGCCAAGTTCGGCGCCGCCATGGCGAATCTCGAAGGCCTGGTCGCATCTCCTGCCGCGACCGTCGGCTGACGGGAGGGGACTACTTCTCGCCGGCGGCGACTGACTTGGCCCACTTGTAGTCGGGCTTGCCGCTGGGCTGGCGCTGGATCTGGTCCACCAGGAACAGTGCGCGCGGGACCTTGTAGCCGGCGATGTTGGCGCGGCAGTGGGCCTGCAGGTCCTCGAGCGAAGGCGTCGCACCCGGGCGGGCCTGCACCACAGCGGTGACCCTCTCGCCCCACCGTTCGTCGGGAACGCCCACGACGAGGGCGTCGTACACCTCGGGGTGGGCCTTCAACGTGTCCTCGACCTCTTCGGGGTAGATCTTCTCGCCGCCGCTGTTGATCGACACCGACCCGCGTCCGAGCATCGTCACGGTGCCGTCGGCCTCCACCTCGGCGTAATCGCCGGGGATGGCATAGCGGACGCCGTTGATGGTCTTGAACGTCTCGGCAGTCTTCTTCTCGTCCTTGTAGTAGCCGACTGGGATGTTGCCCTTCTTTGCGATGACACCACGCACGCCCGAGCCGGGCTTGACCTCGTTGCCGTCGTCGTCGAGCACGACAGTGCGGTGGTCGATCGCAACGCGTGGGCCGCCCATGTGGTGCTCGCCCTTGGCGACGATGCTGGTGCCGCCGAATCCGGTTTCCGACGAGCCGATCGAGTCGGTGATGACCCGATTCGGCAGCAGCTCGAGCAGCTTCTCCTTGATGCTGGTCGAGAACAACGCCGCGGTGCTGGCGAGGAGGAACAGCGACGAGAGGTCGTAGTCCTCACCTTTCGCGTGCGCGGCCTGCAGCGCGTCGAGCAGCGGCCTGGCCATCGCGTCGCCGGTGAAGAACAACAGGTTCACCTTGTGCTCGTGAATCGCACGCCATACCTCGTCGGCGTTGAATTCCGGTGCAAGCACGGTGGTCTGGCCCGAGAAGATCGACATCCAGGTGGCGGACTGTGTGGCACCGTGGATCATGGGCGGAATCGGGTAGCGGATCATCGGCGGATTGGCTGCTGCCGCTTTCGCCAGATCGTGTTCGTCCTTGACGAATTCACCTGTGGCGAAGTCGGTTCCGCCGAACAGCACACGGTAGATGTCTTCGTGGCGCCACATCACACCCTTGGGGAAACCAGTGGTGCCCCCGGTGTAAAGCAGGTAGATGTCGTCGGCGCTGCGCTCACCGAAGTCACGCTCGGGCGAGCCCTGCGCCAGCGCGGAGTAGAACTCGACGCCGCCGTATCGCTGGAAATCGTCGTCGCTGCCATCTTCGACAACGAGAACGGTCTTCACGTTCGGGGTCTCCGGAAGGACGTTGACCACCCTGTCCGCGTACCGGCGCTCGTGCACCAGCGCGACCATGTCGGAGTTCTCGAACAGATAGCGCAGCTCACCCTCGACGTACCGGAAGTTGACGTTGACCAGAATGGCGCCCGCCTTGACGATGCCGAGCATCGCGATCACGATCTCAATGCGGTTGCGGCAGTACAACCCGACCTTGTCGTCCTTCTGGACGCCCTGATCGATCAGGTAGTGCGCGAGGCGGTTGGCTTTCTCCTCGAGCTCGGCGTAGGTGATCTGCTCGTCGCCGCAGATCAGGGCAACGCGATCAGGCACGGCATCGATTGCGTGCTCGGCAAGGTCGGCGATATTCAAGGCCACGGACCCCAAATTAGAACGTGTTACATTTTTAAACAAGTCTGTAGGAAGGTGGAGGTAAGTGAGCGACGCCGACGGGAGCCCGGACGCCATCATTGAGCAGCGCGGACACACCCTGCTGCTGACGCTGAACCGACCGGAGGCACGCAACGCGCTCTCCACCGAGATGCTCTCGATAATGGTCGAGGCCTGGGACCGCGTCGACAACGATCCGGAGATCCGGTCGTGCATCCTGACAGGCGCCGGCGGCTACTTCTGCGCCGGAATGGACTTGAAGGCAGCCACCGCGAAGCCACCGGGCGATTCGTTCAAGGACGGCAGCTACGACCCGTCGCGAATCGACGCGTTGCTCAAGGGCCGCCGGTTGACCAAGCCATTGATCGCCGCAGTCGAGGGACCCGCGATTGCCGGCGGCACCGAGATCTTGCAGGGCACCGACATTCGCGTAGCGGGCGAGAGCGCCAAGTTCGGTGTGTCCGAAGCGAAATGGAGTCTGTACCCGATGGGTGGCTCGGCCGTGCGCCTGCCCAGGCAGATCCCATACACCCTGGCCGCCGACATCTTGCTCACCGGGCGGCACCTGAGTGCGGCCGAGGCCAAGGAGATCGGCCTGATCGGCTACGTCGTGCCCGACGGCGATGCGCTGGAGAAGGCCTTCGAGATCGCCGAGACCGTCAACAACAACGGGCCGCTGGCGGTCCAGGCGATCCTGAAGTCGATTCGGGAAACCGAGGGCATGCCGGAGAACGAAGCGTTCAAGATCGACACCCAGCTGGGCATCCAGGTGTTTCTCTCCGACGACGCCAAGGAGGGCCCGCGGGCGTTCAAAGAGAAGCGCAAGCCTGAATTCAAGATGCGCTGACCGAGCCTCTCTTCTCTTGCTTCGCCGAACGTGCGGTGGCTGCGAGATTTCGCGCGGTTTCTCGCAGTGGCCGCACACTCGGTAGGTGTCGGTGCGAGTCCGCACACTGCAGCCATGGGGGCACCGTTCATCGGCAGTGAGGCGTTGAGTTCCGGCAGCGTGACGCCGTATCGGCTGCGCAGCAAGTACCAGGCAATTCACCCGGACGTCTACGTTCCGCGGGGCACCGAGATGACCGCCGCGACCCGCGCCCGCGCAGCCTGGTTGTGGTCGCGGCGCGAAGGTGTGATCGCGGGCCAGTCGGCTGCGGCGCTACACCGCGCGAAGTGGGTCGATGACCGTCGTCCTGCCGAGCTGATCTGGCGCAATCGCCGCCCGCCGCGCGGTGTACGCGTGTGGTCGGATGTCCTCGCGGAAGATGAGGTCCAGCTGAGCAACGGAATACCTGTCACGACTCCGGCACGGACCGCGCTGGACATCGCATGCCGCTATCCGGTCGGAAAGGCCGTCGCGGCGATTGACGCGCTGGCTCGGGCCACCCACCTCAAAATGGCCGACGTAGAACTACTTGCGCAGCGGCACAAGGGTCTACGAGGCGTTCGAAACGCCCGAAGCGTCATCGATCTCGTGGACTCCGGCGCGGAGTCTCCCCGCGAAACGTGGCTGCGGTTGTTGCTCAT
Organism: Mycobacterium sp.; assembly: GCA_032159965.1. GTDB lineage: Bacteria > Actinomycetota > Actinomycetes > Mycobacteriales > Mycobacteriaceae > Mycobacterium. The sequence goes on along the minus strand of JAVHWG010000080.1, from coordinate 9,568 downwards.
TCGCGCGGGTTTTCCGCGGCCGCAAACCCAGATTCCGGTTCACGACGAATACGGCGTCTTGGTTGCCGTCATCGATCTGGGTTGGGAGGACATCAAGGTCGGCGCGGACTACGACGGCGACCATCACAGGACCCGCTGGCAATTCAACAAGGACATTCGTAGGACGGAAGCTCTGGCAGCGCAGGGCTGGATCGACGTTCGCGTCACGGTCATGGACTGCGAGGGAGACATCGTCCGCCGGGTCGCTGACGCACGGCGACGTCGAACGTGAGCTCACTGCGAGATTTCGGCCAATTCGTCGCAGTGGCCGCACATTCGGCGAAAGGGGCGGCTAGGCGAGCGGCTTGCTGGGCGTGAACTTCACCGGCATCCGCTCGAGCCCGCTGACGAAGTTGGCCGGGCGCAGCGGCAGCGCCGCATCGGACGCGAGCTGCAAATCCGGCAGCCGCTGCAGCAGTTTCGTCTGCATGATCGACAACTCGAGGCGGGCGAGCTGGTTGCCAAGGCAGAAGTGCGTGCCGAAGCCAAATGCCATGTGGTTGTTCGGATAACGGTCGATCCGGAAGCTCTCCGGGTCTCCGAACACCGCCTCGTCGAAGTTCGCCGACTCGAACAACAGGATCACCTTCTCGTCCTTCTTCAGCTGCGTGCCATGGAATTCGGTGTCGGCGGTCACCGTGCGGGCCATGTTCTTGACGGGCGCCGTCCACCGCAGCATCTCTTCGATCGCATTCGGCAGCAGAGTCAAGTCATCTCTCAGGCGTACGTGCTGGTCGGGATGACGCAACAGTTCCGCCGTACCACCGGACAGGGTGTGCCGGGTGGTCTCGTCGCCGCCGATCAACAGCAGCAACACTTCCGTGACGATCTCGTGGTCGGCCAGCTTCTCGCCGTCGACGTCCGCGTGCACCAGCACGCTCACCAGGTCGTCGGTGGGCTCCTTCTGACGATCGTTGATCATGCGCATCATGTACTCGGTGTAATTGGCGAACGCGTCCATCGAGACCTGGAAGTCCTCGGGCGACGTCGTGCTGCTCAAGACGCCCACCATGTCGTCCGACCACTTGAGGAACATCTCGCGCTCCTCAGGAAGCACGCCCAGCATGTCGCCGATCACGGCCATCGGCAGCGGGGCGGCGATGTCCCAGACGAAGTCGCACTCGCCACGTTCACACACGGCGTCGATCAGCGTGTCACACAGCGAGCTGATCGACTCCTCGCGGTCCTTGACACGTTTGCGCGTGAACCCGGCGTTGACGAGCTTGCGCCGCAACAGATGTCCCGGATCGTCCATTGCGATCATCATCGGCGGGGCGTCCTGGTCGGGCCTGATACCCCCTGCATTGGAGAACAGTTCGGGGGCCCGCTCCGCGTCCAGCACTGCTTGGTACGTCGCGACGCCTGCCAATCCGTTGCGGTCCCGGAAGACCGGTTCGTTCTCCCGCATCCACTTATAGATCGACCGCGAGTCCCCGGCGTAGAAAGCGCCGTCCGTCAGATCCACATCGGGCTTGGTCGATACCGTCACAAGAAATCCTCCGTTACTGCAGAACAGTTGCGTCGCCGAACGACATCTGAACGTTGTCAACAGAACTGGACAACATCGCACGCTTCGGCAGGCCCAGCGACGCCAATTCCTTCGCGTACGGATGATCACCCAGCCGCATCCGTACACCACCCACACGGTTGCGCACGCCGTCACCCGACATCTGAAACGGGGTCTCGCGAGTTATGCCGTCGCGGTGCGAGTAGGAGCGTTGGGCCTGCGTGCGCGGGGTCAGCCGAACCGCCAGCCCGGGCCGGAATTCCATGCCGACGACGAACTGACCGTCGATGCTCATGTCGAACCCGAACTGCCGACCGTCTCGAATCGTGAAGTCCGCCATCACCTTCGGGTAACCCCAGATGGTGGTCCCGGCCTCCAACGTGAACGCCTGGTCGACGGGAAGGTGATGGATGAACGCGCCCGCCGACTGCAGGGCGCGGGGACCGCTGGCATCCGAGCCCGGCGGGTTGACCATCACGTTGGTGCCGAACTCGTAGTACTGGCCCAGATCACCGTCGATGTAGTGCATCAACATCAACACCACCACGGCCCGTCCGGGCAGGTAGCGGCAGACGTGAAGGCCGCTGTAGTCGATCATCTGCTGCGCAGCGTCGGCGTCCACGGAGAACATCGCCATATGTTGTGTCGCCTTGCGGATCTCCACCGGCATCGTGACCACGGAACCGGCGATGGTGTGCTGCGAACCTGGCATGGCGCTCACTGTATGACCCGCTTTCATCCGACGACAAGCAATGCTCAGATCAGCTCTGCGAGCTCGCGGATCTGATCCCCGTTACGGCCGTTCACCACCATCATCGTGACGCCCGAGGCCTCCCAGACGGCGATCTGCTTGCGGACATGGTCGATGTCGCCGACGATTGCCGCGTCGTCGACCAGCTCGTCGGGGATGACCTTCGCGGCCTCGTCCTTGCGCTGACTGCGGAAGAGCTTGGTCACGTCGTCGACGACGTCCCCATAGCCCATTCGGCGATAGACCTCGGCGTGGAAGTTGGTGTCTTCGGCGCCCATTCCGCCCATGTACAGCGCCAGGTGCGGCTTCATCAGTTCGAACGTTCCCGGCCGGTCGTCGGTGATGACGATCGTCGCGGTCGCGCAGATCTCGAAGTCCTCACGACGGCGCCGGGCGCCGGGCCGGGCGAACCCCTCGTCGAGCCATACGTTGTAGGTGTCGGCCATCCGCGGGGTGTAAAAGATCGGCAGCCATCCGTCGCAGATCTCGGCGGACAGCGCGACGTTCTTCGGGCCTTCGGCGCCCAGCATGATCGGGATGTCCGCGCGCAGCGGATGGGTGATCGGCTTGAGGTTCTTGCCGAGACCGGTGGTCCCGTCGCCGGTCAGGGGCAGCGGGTAGTGCGGGCCGTCGCTGGAGACCGGTGCCTCGCGCGCCCAGACCTGGCGCACGATGTCGATGTACTCACGCGTGCGCGCCAAGGGCTTTGGAAACTTCTGGCCGTACCATCCCTCGACGACCTGTGGGCCTGACACCCCGAGACCGAGGAGGTGCCGGCCGCCGGACAGGTGATCGAGCGTCAAGGAGGCCATTGCGCATGCGGTCGGTGTGCGTGCGGACAGCTGGACCACCGACGTGCCCAGCCGCATGCGGCTGGTCGCTGACCCCCACCAGGCGAGCGGTGTGAATGCGTCAGACCCCCACGCTTCGGCGGTGAACACCGTGTCGAAACCGGCTGCTTCGGCGGCGGCCACGAGTTCCGGCGCATTCGTGGGCGGCTGCGCGCCCCAATATCCGAGCTGGAGTCCTAGCTTCATTCCCACCATCCTTATCGGACGTCCCGACCGTACCTTGAATCCATTCTTAGAACCTGTTCTACTCGATGCCGTGACCACCAGCCAAAGCAGCCCGGTGCAGATCGACACCCATGAGCCGCCCCTTTCGGCACCTCTACGGCTGTCCTTCGACTACACCCGTTCAGTCGGATCGCTCCTCGGCCAGTTCTTCACCGCACTGCGCGAACGACGCATCCTTGGGGTGCGAGGTTCGGACGGCCGGGTACTGGTCCCGCCCGCCGAGTATGACCCCGTCACCTACGAGCCCCTGACCGAGGTCGTGCCGGTAGACAGCGTCGGAACGGTGGTGTCGTGGACGTGGCAGTCCGAGCCACTGGAGGGCCAGCCGTTGGACCAGCCGTTCGCGTGGGCACTGATCAAGCTCGACGGCGCCGACACTGCCCTGCTGCACGCCGTGAGCGCGGACTCCGCCGAGGAGCTCAGCACCGGGGCCCGTGTGCATGCGCACTGGGTCGAGGAGCCGGTGGGCGCGATCACCGATATCGCCTACTTCGCGTTGGGCGACCAAGCCGAAGCGGTCGCCGACGCAGCAGACGATCGCGAGCCGGTGACCATTCAGGTCACGCCGAGCAGCATCGAGATCCAGCACACCGCATCGCTTCCCGAGACGGCGTACCTGAAGGCCCTCAAGAACGGCAAGTTGCTCGGTGCGCGCACCGGTGCCAACGGCAAGCTGTATTTCCCGGCACGCGAGGCCGATCCGGCCACCGGCAAGGTACTCGACGAGTACATCGAGTTGCCCGACAGCGGCACCGTCACGACGTTCGCGATCATCAACATTCCGTTCGCGGGACAGCGCATCAAGCCGCCCTACGTCGCGGCCTACGTGCTCCTCGATGGCGCGGATATCCCGTTCCTGCACCTGGTCTCAGAAATCGACGCCAACGAGGTCCGGATGGGCATGCGGGTACAGGCCGTGTGGAAGCCCCAGGAGCAGTGGGACTTCGGCATCGACAACATCGAGTATTTCCGGCCTACCGGCGAACCGGACGCCGACTACGACACCTACAAGCACCACCTGTAAAGGGAAACGTCACCAATGACTGATGTAGCGGTAGTCGGCTTCGCTCACGCTCCACACGTGCGACGCACCGACGGCACCACCAACGGCGTCGAAATGCTGATGCCATGTTTCGCCTCGATTTACGAAGAACTCGGCCTGAAGCAGACCGATATCGGATTCTGGTGCTCCGGGTCGTCGGATTATCTTGCCGGACGGGCGTTCTCCTTCATCTCGGCGATCGACTCGATTGGAGCTGTGCCTCCGATCAACGAATCGCACGTCGAGATGGACGCCGCTTGGGCGTTGTACGAGGCGTACATCAAGCTGCTCAGCGGCGAGGTCGAGACCGCGCTGGTGTACGGGTTCGGCAAATCCAGCGCCGGGACGCTGCGCCGGGTCCTGGCCATGCAGACCGATCCGTACACCGTCGCGCCTCTGTGGCCGGATTCGGTGTCGATGGCCGGACTTCAGGCCCGGCTGGGTCTGGATCAGGGCAAGTGGACGGCTGAGGCGATGGCACAGGTGGCACTCGATGCGATGACGGCCGCGGGCCGCACCGATTCGGAGAAGCCCGCCAAAAGCATCGACGAGCTGCTGGCCCGGCCGTTCTTCGCAGACCCGTTGCGCCGCCACGACATCGCGCCGATCACCGATGGTGCATCGGCCATCGTCCTGGCCGCGGGCGACAAGGCCCGGGAGCTGCGGGAGAACCCGGCATGGATCACCGGGATCGAGCACCGTATCGAAACCCCGGTTCTCGGCGCTCGGGACCTGGTCACCTCGCCGTCCACCGCGGCGTCGGCCCGAGTCGCAACTGGCGGCGACCCGGATTCAATCGAGGTCGCCGAGCTGTATGCCCCGTTCTCCCACCAGCATCTCATCCTGACCGAGGCGATCGGGTTGCCGTCGTCGACGAAGGTGAACCCGTCCGGCGGGGCGCTGTCCGCCAACCCGATGTTCTCCACGGGCCTGGAGCGAATCGGCTTCGCCGCCCAACACATCTTCAACGGCTCCGCGGGCCGGGTTCTGGCCCACGCCACCAGTGGTCCTGCGCTGCAACAGAATCTGGTCGCGGTCATGGAGGGGAAGGGTCGATGAGCCGCTTGCGCGAAGAGGAGAGCACCTGAGATGAGCAAACAACTCGCCGCAGTCCTGGGCACCGGGCAGACCAAGTACGTAGCCAAGCGCAAGGACGTGTCGATGAACGGCCTTGTGCGCGAGGCCATCGACCGCGCGCTCGCCGACTCGGGATCGACATTCGACGACATCGATGCGGTCGTCGTGGGCAAGGCGCCCGACTTCTTCGAGGGTGTCATGATGCCGGAGTTGTTCATGGCCGACGCGGTGGGCGCCACGAACAAGCCGCTGATCCGTGTCCACACGGCGGGCTCGGTAGGTGGCTCCACCGCGATCGTCGCGGCGAGCCTGGTGCAGTCCGGCAAGTACCACCGCGTGCTGACCATGGCGTGGGAGAAACAGTCGGAGTCGAATGCCATGTGGGCGTTGAGTATTCCGGTGCCGTTCACGAAGGCGGTCGGCGCAGGCGCCGGCGGCTATTTCGCCCCGCACATCCGGGCCTACATACGACGCGCGGGCGCGCCGAATCACATCGGCGCGATGGTGGCGGTCAAGGACCGGCTGAACGGCGCCAGGAACCCGTTGGCGCACCTGCACCAGCCCGACATCACGCTCGAGAAGGTGATGCAGTCGCCGATGCTGTGGGATCCGATCCGCTACGACGAGACCTGCCCGTCGTCGGACGGCGCGGCGGCGATGGTGATCGGCGACGAACAGTCCGCCGACGCCCGTGTGGCAGAAGGCAATCCCGTCGCGTGGATCCACGCCACCGCGCTGCGCACCGAACCGCTGGCCTACGCTGGCCGTGATCAGGTCAACCCGCAGGCCAGTCGCGACGCTGCCGCGGCGTTGTGGAAAGCCGCCGACATCAAGAGCCCGATCGACGAAATCGACGTCGCCGAAGTCTATGTTCCGTTCTCCTGGTACGAGCCGATGTGGCTGGAGAGCCTCGGCTTTGCACCGGAGGGTGAGGGCTGGAAGCTCACGGAAGCCGGTGAGACTGCCATGGGCGGGCGGATTCCGTTCAACCCCTCCGGCGGTGTCCTGTCGTCGAACCCGATCGGCGCATCCGGAATGATCCGCTTCGCCGAATCGGCGATCCAGGTCATGGGTAAGGCGGGTGACCACCAGGTCGAGGGGGCACGAAAGGCTCTCGGCCACGCCTACGGCGGTGGTGCGCAGTACTACTCGATGTGGGTGGTCAGTAGCGACAAGCCCGCGCGGAAGGACTCCTGAGCATGAAGTACACCTGCAGTATCGCGATGGGACCGATTGATCAGCTGGTCGAGATCGCCAAGACCGCAGAGGAAGTGGGCTTCGACTCGATCGCACTGCCTGACTCGCTGTTCTACATGGAAAAGCAGTCAACCGACTATCCGTATACCCCGGACGGCTCGCGGATGTGGGACGCGGACACCCCGTGGGTGGATCCGCTGATCGCCGCCGGTGCGATGGGCGCCGTCACGTCCACGCTCGAGTTCTACACCAACGTCATGAAACTCGGTTCCCGTAATCCACTGTTGTTGGCCCGCCAGGTCGGCTCCGTTGCGAACCTCACTAACAACCGGTTCGGCTTCGGCGTGGGCATCGGTTGGGCGCCCGAGGAATTCGAGTGGTGTGGGGTTCCGTACGCAAAGCGGGGCAAGCGCGTCGACGAGATGATCGATGTGATCAAGCTGGTGCTCGGCGGCGGCATGGTCGAGTTCCACGGTGATTTCTTCGATTTCGACAAACTGCAGATGAGCCCGGCGCCCAGCAAGCCGGTCCCGTTCTACGTCGGCGGTCACACCGAGGTCGCGCTGAAGCGTGCAGCGCGAGTCAGCGACGGATGGACGAGCGCGATGATGACGTGCGACCAGCTGGCCGACACGATCCGCACCCTGAACAAGTTGCGTGAGGAGTATGGCCGTGCCGATCAGCCGTTCGAGTTCCAGGCGGTGTGCATCGACAAGTTCGGCGTGGACGGTCACCGGGAACTCGCCGATGTCGGTGTTACCGACAACATTGTGATCCCTGGGGTTTTCGACGGGCTCGGCTTCGATGCCCCGATCGAGAAGAAGACGGACTCGATGAAGCGTTTCGCCGACACCTACATTCACTCCGGTTGGCAGCAATGACGGACACGCCTGCACATCTTGCAGGCAAACGCTCGCGGGAGGCCGTCGCGGCCCGAGACAAGCAGGCCTGGCTGGACGTGTTCGCGGACGACGGCATCGTCGAGGACCCCATTGGCCCTTCCCATTTCGATCCTGAAGGCAAGGGCCATCGCGGGAAGGAGGCGATCTCGGCGTTCTGGGACATGGCGATCGCTCCGACCGACAAGATCGAGTTCCGATTCGGCGACACCTACCAGTGCGGCAACGAGGAGGCCAACGTCGGCTCGATCGTGATCACCGCCGCCGGCTACCAGGTCACTGCCGACGGAGTATTCACCTACCGGGTCGACGCCGGCGGCAAGATGGCCGCGTTGCGCGCGTACTGGGAAGTGGACCGCGCAACGGCGAGCGCCCGCAAGATCTGACCGTCCCGCGAGCGGGCGTGCCGGGCTGCAGACATGCACGCTCGCCGAAGGTGCTCAGTCGACCGGCCGCAGCGACTCCCGGTAGCGGCGGGCCAGCGTTTGGTATTCGCCGGGGTTGACGTTCACCCACATCTCGGCGCCGGTGCCGGCTATCGGACCTTTTACCTTGGCCGGTGCGCCCGTGACGAGGACCTCGTCGGGAATCTTCGTGCCGCCGACCACCAGCGAGTGCGCGGCGATGAGGCTTCGAGACCCGATCACCGCCCCGTCCAGCACGGTGCAGTGGTTCGCGATCAACGCCTCGGAACCGACGTGCACGCCGTGGATGCAGCACATGTGCGCCACCGTGGCACCCGGCCCGATATCGGTCGGGATGCCGGGCGGGGCGTGCAGCACCGAGCCGTCCTGCACGTTGGCACCCTCGCGGATGACGATCGGCGCGTAGTCCCCCCGAAGCACAGCGTTGAACCACACGGACGCGCCGGAAAGGACGGTGACGTCTCCGACCAGCACGGCGGTCGGCGCGATGAACGCCTCCGGATGCACTTTCGGCGACTTGCCGTCGAACTCGTAGAGGGGCATAGCTCAGATATATAACACCCGAGGCCTGCATTTATTGCATAGGAGCCCGAGAAAACTGTAACGTGTTCTAGTTAGAAAGACATGACTGGGAGGCACCAAGTGACGACCGAAACCGCGGGAATTCGCGAGATCGACGCCGGAGCGCTGCCGGACAGGTACGCGCGGGGCTGGCACTGCCTTGGCCCCGTCAGCAACTACCAGGACGGCGAGCCTCACGGGGTCGAGGCATTCGGCACCATGCTGGTGGTGTTCGCCGACTCCCACGGCGACATCAAGATCCTGGACGGCTACTGCCGGCACATGGGAGGCAACCTGTCGCAGGGCACGGTCAAGGGTGACGAGATCGCCTGCCCGTTCCACGACTGGCGCTGGGGCGGCGACGGCAAGTGCAAGCTCGTGCCGTACGCCAAGCGGACTCCCCGACTGGCCCGCACCCGCGCCTGGACCACCGACATCCGCAGCGGCCTGCTGTTCGTCTGGCACGACCACGAGGGCAACCCGCCGCAACCTGAGGTGCGGATCCCGGAGATCCCCGAGTACGACAGCGACGACTGGACCGAGTGGCGGTGGAACTCGATCCTGATCGAGGGTTCAAACTGCCGCGACATCATCGACAACGTCACCGACATGGCGCACTTCTTCTACATCCATTTCGGTCTGCCGACCTACTTCAAGAACGTCTTCGAAGGGCACATCGCCACGCAGTACCTGCACAACGTGGGCAGGCCTGACGTCGGCGGGATGGGCACCGCCTACGGCGAAGCGCACCTGGACTCGGAAGCGTCGTACTTCGGCCCGTCGTTCATGATCAACTGGCTGCACAACGACTACAGCGGATTCAAGGCCGAGTCGATCCTGATCAACTGCCACTATCCGGTGACGCAGGACTCCTTCGTCCTGCAGTGGGGCGTAATCGTCGAAAAGCCCAAGGGCATGGACGAAAAGACCACCGAAAAGCTGTCGAAGGGCTTCACCGAGGGCGTCAGCAAAGGCTTCCTTCAGGATGTCGAGA
>JAVHWG010000005.1:0-10193 GCA_032159965.1 Mycobacterium sp. | reverse complement strand
GATGATGCCCGAGCGGGCCTAAACGGGCCGCACAGCCGACCGCGCGTCGCCGTATCGGGACGGTGCCCGGGTCCCGGAATCGCGTCGTTCAGTGGCGCAGGCAGCAAAACCCAAGGACACTGGAGGTCTACGGGGGTGCGGAAGGAGGTGAAACGATGGCAGAGGACGAATCGTCGGCGATGTACGAGCTGGAGTTTCCTGCGCCACAACTGGCATTACCTGACGGGCGCGGGCCGGTCATGATTCACGCTCTGGAGGGCTTTTCTGACGCCGGACATGCGATTCGACTGTCGGCGCGCTTCCTGCAGGACTCCCTAGAAACTGAACTGGTGGCGTCGTTCGCGATCGATGACCTGCTGGACTACCGCTCACGCCGTCCGCTCATGACCTTCAAGACCGATCACTTCACGCACTACGACGATCCAGAGTTGTCGCTGTACGCACTGCACGACAGCGTCGGAACGCCGTTTCTGCTGTTGGCGGGGCTGGAGCCCGACCTGAAATGGGAGCGGTTCGTTACCGCGGTGCGTCTTCTGGCGGAGCGCCTGGGAGTCCGGCGAACGATCGGCCTGGGCACCATACCCATGGCCGTGCCCCATACCCGCCCGATCACCATGACGGCACATTCCAACAACAAGGAATTGATCGCCGATCACGAGCCGTGGGTCGGTGAGGTCCAGGTTCCGGGCAGCGCATCAAACCTCCTGGAATACCGGATGGCGCAACACGGACACGATGTCGTCGGGTTCACCGCCCATGTGCCTCACTACCTTGCACAGACCGACTTCCCGGCAGCCGCGCAAGCGCTGCTGGCCGAAGTCGCCAAAGTCGCCACGCTCCAGATACCGCTGACGGCGCTCGACTCGGCGGCAGCCGAGGTCCGGGCAAAGGTGGACGAGCAGATCGAGGGCAGCCCGGAGGTCGCCCAAGTGGTGGAGGCGCTCGAGCGGCAATACGATGCGTTCGTCGAAGCGCAGAGGAACCGCTCGCTGTTGGCCCACGACGAAGAGCTGCCCAGCGGCGAAGAACTCGCCGGAGAATTCCAACGATTCCTGGCACAGCAGACAGGGGGCTTCTCGGACGGCTTCCGAGACGGCGACGACAACAAGAAGTGAGTCGAGGCCGAGCCTGGCCCGAGGCGGAGGTGGGTGGCCCCAGTGAGTCCGAGTAAGACCAATCTGCGTCCTGTCCGGGAGATTCAGGCAGAGCTCAACTTTCGAACCATCCACGGCTACCGACGAGCGTACCGGGCCGCCGGTGAGGGACCTGCGATTCTGCTGATCCACGGGATCGGCGACAATTCCGCGACGTGGGAAACTGTGCAAACCAAACTGGCGCAACGGTTCACGGTGATCGCGCCGGACCTGCTGGGCCACGGCAAGTCCGACAAGCCCCGCGCAGATTACTCGGTGGCGGCCTACGCCAACGGAATGCGAGACCTGCTCGCAGTGCTCGACATAGACCGAGTGACCGTCGTAGGGCATTCCCTCGGCGGCGGCGTGACGATGCAATTCGCCTATCAATACCCACAATTGGTCGAACGCATTGTGCTCGTCGGTACTGGCGGAGTGACCAAGGACGTCCATTTCGCGCTGCGCCTGGCGTCGCTGCCGATGGGCACCGAAGCACTTGCGCTGCTGCGGATGCCCGGCGCGGTGCCCGCTCTGCAGATGTTCGGTCGTGTCATCGGCGCCGTCTTCGGCTCAACCAAGTTCGGCCGGGACCTGCCCGACGTGCTACGGGTGCTCACCGAGCTGCCCGAGCCCACGGCGTCGTCGGCGTTCTCGCGCACGCTGCGCGCGGTGGTGGACTGGCGGGGCCAGGTGGTGACCATGCTCGACCGATGTTATCTGACGCAATCGGTTCCCGTGCAACTGATTTGGGGACAGGACGATTCGGTGGTTCCGGTTAGCCACGCCCAGCTGGCCCACGCCGCGATGCCCGGCTCGCGGCTGGAAATCTTCGACAGATCGGGCCATTTCCCGTTCCACGACTACCCGGACCGGTTCGTCGAGGTCGTAGAGCGGTTCATCGACTCCACCGAGCCGGCGGCTTACGACCAGGACCTGCTCCGCTCCATACTGCGGGCAGGGATCGACCAGGATGCCATTTCAGGTTCGGCGGACATGCGCGGCGCGGTACTGGATGCGCTGGAATCCGACGAGCGCAGCGCCACCTGACGTGACCGAGGGCGTCCCGTCGTAGAGTCAGCTCATGGCCACCGACGTGACGGTGTTGCGGGTATTCACCGACCGGGACGGTAACTTCGGAAATCCGCTCGGCGTGGTCGACGCCAGCACCGTCGCGGTTGACGACCGGCAGGCGCTGGCAACCGAACTCGGTTACAGCGAAACCATTTTCGTCGACATTCCAGGAGCCGGGGCAGCGACAGCGCACGCACACATCTACACCCCCACCACGGAACTGCCGTTTGCCGGGCACCCGACCGTCGGGCTGTCGTGGTGGCTACGGTCCCGCGGAATGCCGATCAATACCCTGCATGTGCCGGCAGGAGCAGTCGCCGTGGGAGTCGAGGACGACACGATCACGGTGCGAGCGCGTGCTGACTGGGCGCCCGACTTCCTACTCCATGAGTTCGGCTCTCCGGATGACGTGCTCGGCGCCGATCCGGCAGAATTCTCCGACGATGCCGCGCACTACCTATGGGCGTGGGTGGACAAGTCCGCTGGGCGGTTGCGCTCACGAATGTTCGCTCAGGAGTTGGGCGTTGCCGAAGACGAGGCGACCGGAGCGGCCGCGATACGCATCACCGACGCCCTCGAGCGCAACCTGACCATCACGCAGGGAAAGGGCTCGCTTCTACGGACCTGGTGGAGCGCGGACGGCTGGCTGAGGGTGGGCGGCGATGTGGTGGACGACGGCATCATCCGCGTCGACTGAGCACGACGCTTACTTCGACGCGGTCACGTCCCGGTGTGCACGCAACGCGGCGATTTCTCGCTCGAAATCGGCCGCTGAGGAAAACGACCGGTACACAGAGGCGAACCGCAGGTACGCGACCTCGTCGAGGTCGCGTAGCGGCCCAAGGATGGCAAGACCCACTTCGTGGCTTGGAACCTCGGGGGATCCTGTGGCGCGCACCGTGTCCTCGACCTGCTGGGCGAGAAGGTTCAACGCATCGTCGTCGACCTGCCTGCCCTGACACGCCCGTCGCACTCCGCGGATGACCTTCTCCCGGCTGAAGGGCTCGGTCACACCGCTGCGCTTGACGACCGCGAGCACCGCTGTCTCGACGGTGGTGAACCTGCGTCCGCACTCCGGACACGAGCGGCGCCGCCGAATCGCCTGGCCTTCGTCAGCTTCGCGGGAATCGACGACGCGGGAGTCGGGATGGCGGCAGAACGGACAGTGCATGACTGCTCCTTGGCCGCGCAGGCAATCGGTGGACGGGAACTCCCCCGAGATTACCTGCGCAGACCCGGCAGCGGCCAAACCGACCGCAGTCATCAGCTGATGGGTGCAATCAGCGTCTGCCCCGCGTCCAATGCAGCGGAGTCGAGCTGGTTGAGCTCCCTGATCCTCTCGACCACAGGGGCTACCGGTGCGCCCGGCGCCACCCGGGCGGCGAGCCGCTGCAGGCTCTCACCCGGCTGCACCTGTACCACGGCGAGTTGCTCGGGGACCTCGGCCGCCCCGCCGCCGCGGGACTGCGCCAACGACACCAGCCAGATGGTGACGAGAGCGGCGACGGCGGCGAGCATCAGGGTGACCGTCACCCCGACGGGACGCGGCCGATGCGGTGCGTGCGACATCCGCACCCCAGTGCCGCGGTAGGACATCGGGCCGTGACCTGGGCGAACGGAAGCGGGCCGACGCGGACGCCGCGCGAGGCGGTGGCCGTCAGACGTCAGCTGGGGGGCCGACCGGTACTCCATATCGATGACTGTCATCTGAATCCCTTCCGCCGTCACTTTCGCTCCTGTGTTCGAATATAATCGATCATGCGTTCGAAATACGAACGTTTGATCGATTTTTACCAGAGGCCACCGACAAGCAGCCTCAGCAAAGGTCACGAACACGACACGCCTCGAACACATGTTTGAAGTTATCGGTGACGACGGTTACATTTGGCGACATGAGCGACAGCAGCGGCACTACACAGACCCAGCCACAGGCCGCCCTCACGCAGCGTCAGCGCACGATCCTGGACGTGATCCGTGCGTCAGTGACCACACGCGGGTACCCCCCGAGCATTCGCGAGATCGGTGACGCCGTCGGCCTTACGTCGACGTCGTCGGTCGCTCATCAACTGCGCACGCTGGAGAAGAAGGGCTACCTGCGCCGCGATCCGAATCGGCCGCGCGCCGTCGACGTGCGCAGCGCCGAGGAGATCGCCATCCCGCCGACCACCGACGTTGCCGGCTCGGATGCGTTGCCGGAACCGACGTTCGTACCGGTGCTCGGGCGAATCGCCGCAGGCGGTCCGATACTCGCGGAGGAAGCCGTCGAAGACGTCTTCCCGCTGCCCCGCGAACTCGTCGGTGAAGGGTCGCTGTTTCTACTGAAGGTCGTCGGCGAGTCGATGATCGATGCTGCGATCTGCGACGGCGACTGGGTGGTGATCCGTCAGCAGAACACCGCCGACAACGGCGACATCGTCGCGGCGATGATCGATGGCGAGGCCACGGTGAAGACGTTCAAGCGCACCGCGAATCAGGTGTGGTTGATGCCCCACAACCCGGCATTCGATCCGATTCCCGGCAATGATGCGGCAATCCTCGGGCGCGTCGTGACAGTGATCCGCAAGATCTGACATTCGCCCGCGCCCTCGGGGTGCATTCTGATCGGGTGGCTGCTTTTACGCGTCGGGCGGTCCGGCTGATCGCAGCGGCCGCACTCGGGGCCGCTGTCTTCCTGCCGTGGGTCGACGCACCTGGCAGCGTCGACTATCTCGCCAACTGTCCCAACGGCATGGTGCCCAACCCTGGCGGCTACGGGTGCGTTCCCTACCGGCCCGGCACGGGTGCACCCACCCAAGAAGTCCTCACCCGCTGCCACGGCAATTACTACCTCTGCGTCTGGCCCTACCCGACGCCGTAGCCGGTCGGGCGGCTAGACACCCAGGCTGCGGCCGATGATCTCCTTCATGATCTCCGTTGTGCCGCCGTAGATCGTCTGCACCCGCGAGTCCATGAACGCACGGGCGACTGGGTATTCACGCATGTACCCGTACCCACCGTGCAGCTGCAGGCACCGGTCGATCAACTTGACCTGTGCCTCGGTGGCGTACCACTTGGCCATCGCCGCCTGCTCCACGGTGAGCTTCTCGTCGAGGTGCAGGCGGATGAACTCGTCGACCGTGATCCGCACGATGGTGGCTTCGGTCGAACATTCCGCGAGTACGAATCTGCTGTTCTGGAAGCTGCCGATGGGCTTGCCGAAAGCCTTGCGATCCTTGGCGTACTGCAGCGTTTGCTCCAGCACGCCTTCCATTGCCGCCGCCGCCATGATCGCGATGTTCAACCGCTCCTGTGGCAGATTCTGCATCAGGTACACAAAGCCCATGCCTTCCTGGCCCAGAAGGTTTTCGCCCGGCACCCGCACGTTGTCGAACGACAGCTCGGCCGTGTCCTGGGCGTCGAGCCCGATCTTGTCCAGCTTGCGGCCGCGTTCGAAGCCCTCCATCCCCCGCTCGACGACGAGCAGCGAAAAGCCCTGCGCCCCTTTGTCCGGATCAGTCTGGGCAACCACGATGACGAGGTCGGCGTTGATTCCGTTGGTGATGAACGTCTTCGATCCGTTGAGCACCCAGCTGTCACCGTCCTTCACCGCACGGGTCTTGATCCCCTGCAAGTCGCTGCCGGTGCCCGGCTCGCTCATGGCGATGGCGGTGATCAGCTCGCCGCTGCAGAAGCCGGGAAGCCAGCGCTGCTTTTGCTCCTCCGTGCTCAGCCGCAGCAGATACGGCAGGACGATGTCGTTGTGCAGGCCGAACCCGATCCCGCTGAAGCGGCCCACGGTGGTCTCTTCAGTGATGATCGTGTTGTAGCGGAAGTCGGCATCCCCGCCACCGCCGTACTCCTCCGGCACTGCCATGCCCAGGAATCCCTGCTTGCCCGCTTCCAGCCAGACGCCGCGATCCACGATCTTGTCCTTCTCCCACTGCTCGTGGTTCGGCGCCACGTGGCGGTCGAGGAAGGATCGATAGGACTCGCGGAAGAGCTCGTGTTCCGGCTCGAACAGAGTGCGCTGATACTTGACCGCAACTCCCATTGGTGCTCCTTGCATGCGCGGGCCCACTACGGACCGGGTAACGGGAACTTGCCGCCAAAGATATACCAACCGGATGGTTGGTTAGCCTCCGGCCACGCGCCTACAGTCGGCCCGTGGGAGAAACCATCGCGGTCCAGGAGCGAGCGCGGGTCATTGCTTTTACCTTCGACGACCTGATGCGGTACCACGGCCCGGGTTCACCGGCCGGCGTGGCCAACGCGTTCAAAGTGCTGCAGCGTGCGTTCGCCCTGCTCTCGCCGGATGCGCCGCCACACCGACGGTCCGTGATGATTCGCACCGCTTTCCAGGGTCCGGGCGCCAGGGACGGCATCGAGGCGGTCACGCGGGCGTTCACCGACGGCCGCTACGTCGTCGATCGGGCGCTGGCCCGGCCCGACCTCGGCCGGTTGCGAGAGAGCTTCGTGTTCGAGGTCTCTATCGGGGATTCGGCGACGACCCTTGTCATCCGGGACGGGTTCGTCACCGAGGAGTTCATCGACCTCGCTCAGAAAGACGGTCGCACCGACGACGAGGAGATCCGCCTCGACGAGCTGAAGGCACAGTTTGCGCAACATGTGCTTGCCTCCGACGCCGCCGAGGTCTATGACGCCTTCTAGGTGGTCGCGAACTCGCGCAGACTCGCGGCCAGAGACTGCGGGACCCACGCCTTGATCCGGGTGCCGTCGGCGTTGTGCTCCGACTCCTGAACCCGGCCGTCGGCGTGCACGCGCGCCACGAGATCACCACGTTCGTAAGGGATTACGACGTCGACGGCCGCGTCCGTCGGCACAGCCAGTTCGGACATCCGCCGACGGAGCTGGTCCAGGCCTTCGCCGGTGTGCGCAGAGACGAACACCGCGCCCGGCAACGCCCGCCGCAGCTTGGCCATGGCCAAATCGCCCGCGGCGTCGATCTTGTTGACCACCAGCAGCTCGGGCGCCGGCTTGACGTCCAGGTCGGCGACGACGTCGCGGACGACCTGTCGCACCGCGTCGACCTGAGCCAGCGGGTTCGGGTCCGAGCCGTCGACCACGTGAACCAGCAGTTCAGCGTCGGCGACCTCCTCCAACGTCGAGCGGAACGCCTCGATGAGTTGCGTGGGCAGATGCCGGACGAATCCGACTGTGTCCGTGAGCACGAACTTGCGCCCGTCGTCGAACTGGCCACGCCGCGTGGTGGGTTCGAGCGTCGCGAACAACGCGTCCTGCACCAGTACCCCGGCACCGGTCAGCGCGTTCAACAAACTCGACTTCCCGGCATTGGTGTACCCGACGATCGCGATCGACGGGATGTCGCTGTGCAGCCTTCGACCGCGGCGAGTGTCGCGCGCCTGCTTCATACCCCTGATCTCGCGGCGCAGCTTCGACATCCGTTCGCGGATACGTCGGCGGTCGGTCTCGATCTTGGTCTCACCTGGACCACGCAGACCGACACCGCCACCGCTGCCGCCCGCTCGACCACCGGCCTGCCGCGACATCGATTCACCCCAGCCACGCAGCCTCGGGAGCATGTACTCCATCTGCGCGAGGGAAACCTGTGCCTTGCCCTCTCGCGTGTGCGCGTGCTGGGCGAAGATGTCGAGAATCAGCGCGGTGCGATCAATGACCTTGACCTTCACCGCCTTCTCGAGCGCAGTCAGCTGTGCCGGGCTCAGCTCACCGTCGCAGATCACCGTGTCGGCGCCGGTGGCGACAACGACGTCGCGCAACTCGCGCGCCTTGCCCGACCCGATGTACGTCGACGCGTCGGGCTTGTCTCGGCGCTGGATGAGTCCTTCGAGTACCTCCGAACCGGCCGTCTCGGCCAGCGCCGCAAGCTCGGCGAGGCTGGCGTCGGCGTCGGCTGCGCTGCCATCGGTCCACACGCCGACCAGCACCACCCGCTCCAGCCGCAGCTGCCGGTATTCGACCTCGGAGACGTCGGCCAGCTCGGTAGACAGACCGTGCACGCGACGCAACGCGGCCCGGTCGTCCAGCGCAAGCTCACCTGTGCTGGGAAGGTCCCCGGAAAGAATGTCTGGAAATTCTGGATGTGTCATAGGCAATAACCGATGGTGCCCGCCGAACGGCGGTCGCGCACCTGATTTAACGTCACCGGGACTGCCACCATTCCTCCGAGATCTCGCCGCGGGCCACCAGGACCGAGGGACCGCGCAGAAGGCTGGTGCCTTCGGTGACGGTGACGTCGACCTCGCCGCCGGGGATGCGGACGATCACCGACCCGGTGGACGCGCCGTCGTAGGCCAGAGCCGCGACCGCGGCGGCCACGGTTCCCGTTCCGCACGACCGCGTTTCACCGACGCCGCGTTCGTGGACCCGCATCGACACCGTGCCGCCAGACGGGGCAGTCAGCACTTCGACATTGACGCCGCGGGGAAACTGTCGGTGGTCGAATGAGACGGGCGCAGCCACGTCGAGTGCGGCCAGAGTCTCAGCGGTCAGTTCCGGGTCGATGCAGGCCAGATGCGGATTGCCGACATCGACGGCCAGGCCGCTGAACGGATGGCCACCGACGATCGCCTCGCCCGTGCCGACCTGGTTGGCCTTACCCATCTCGACCGTGACATCGGCGAACGTGTCGTCGAAACTGTGCACTTGGACAGGGCGGGCACCAGCCAGCGACCCGACGACGAAGTCGTCGCCGGCCTCGAGCCCGCTCGCACGCAGGAAGTGCGCAAACACGCGCACACCATTGCCGCACATCTCCGCCACGGACCCGTCGGCGTTGCGGTAGTCCATGTACCAGTCGCCCCCGCTCACCCCTTCGGGGAGCCGCTCGAGGACCCCGCTCGCTACGGCATCCTCGGCGATGCACATCCTGAGCACCCCGTCGGCGCCGACGCCCCGCCTCCGGTCGCACAGCGCGGCTACGGCTTCAGGTGCCAGCGACAGCTTCGCCTTCACGTCGACCAAGATGACGAAATCATTCTCGGTGCCATGGCCCTTGGCGAAGATCACCTGATCAGGATACGTGGCGCCAGGCTTTCACCGCGGCCGCCGCCGCGCCCGGGTCGGCGCCGTCGCACCACTGGATGCGGTGGTCGCGGCGAAACCACGACCGCTGTCGACGGACGTATCGCCTGGTCCCGATGAGGGTCTGCGCACGCGCTGTCAGCAGGGCGCCTTCGGGGTCAGGGGCGTCCAGAGCCGCCAGCACCTGGGCGTAACCCAACGCTCGCGAGGCGGTCACGCCCTTGCGCAGGCCCCGCCGCAACAGTCCTCGAATCTCGTCGACCAGACCCGTCTCGAACATCTGCTCGGTGCGGACTGCCAATCGTTCGTCGAGTTGAGTTGTCTCCCAATCTAATCCGACGATCACCGTGTCCCAGCGCGGTGTCCCGATCGTGGGCGCCGACGCGGCGTACGGACGGCCCGTCAATTCCACGACCTCCAGCGCACGCACGATCCGCCGCCCATCGGTCGACAGAATCGACGCCGCGGCGTCGGCGTCTACCGCCGCAAGTTCGCGATGAAGCTGTTCGACGCCCACGTCGACGAGCCGTTGTTCGAACCGAGCGCGAACCGTGAGGTCCGTTTCGGGGAAAGCCCAGTCGTCGAGCAGCGACTGAACGTAGAGCATCGATCCGCCGACGATCACCGGCACGACGGCGCGCGCGAGAATCGCCTCGACATCGGAGGCTGCCCCCCGCTGATAATTCGCGACGGAGGCGGTCTCAGTCACGTCGAGGACATCCAGCTGGTGGTGCGGAATGCCACGGCGCTGTGCGGCGGGCAGCTTGGCAGTGCCGATGTCCATACCTCGGTAGAGCTGCATCGCGTCGGCGTTCACGACCTCGCCACCGAGCGCCTCGGCGACATCCAGCGCCAGCTCCGACTTGCCGGTACCCGTCGGCCCCACGATCGCGATCGGCCGGATCACTGCGTCCATTCCCCGGCGCTCCTGCCGTCCGGCAGCCAGACGCCGACGAAATAGCCGACCCCGAAAGGCGCGCCGCGGTA
>JAVHWG010000037.1:0-5124 GCA_032159965.1 Mycobacterium sp. | reverse complement strand
GTCGACGAGTCCCTGGTCGGCCGCGTCCGGCAGGATCCCGGCGTCCCGGACGGTCGGGGGCTGGCGTTGTTCGTATCCGGTGACAACCTGCGGAAGGGCGCCGCACTGAACACGATTCAGATTGCGGAGCGGTTGGTCCAGGACCTGTAGCCGGCCGTGGGGCGCGCCGTGGCCCGGACAGTTACGCTGTGCGGCGATGAGCAGGCGCCGAGCGGTGACTGGCCTAGCGCTGCTTGTCATCGGATGCGTGACCGCGCCGCCCGCGTTTGCCGACCCGCCCGCGCCGATACCCGGGCCGGTGCTGTCGCCGCTAGCACCTGGAGAGGTACTCCGGATGGGACCGGTGGCAGGCACAGGCACACCGACCGGCGACTACGGAATCGGTGCGACGGACCTGTGCGAGTTCATGGAGTTTCCGAGCGGGATCCTGCAGGTGTGTGGTGACAGCTTCGCCGGCCAGGGCGTCGGATTCGGCCGTTGGTACACGCCGGTGGCGCTGAAGGTCCAGACAGACACCATCGGCGACCCCGAGGGGGTGCGCTACGACAGGATCCTGGGTATCGACAAGCCGCTACTCGCTGATCGGACACCCCCGGGATACTCGCAGCTGCCGGCAGGCGTCGTGGCTGTCAACCGCGAGAACTATCTGCTGATCAGCTCCGTCAAGGAATTGGTACCGCAAACGTCGCGGCTCGTGAAGGCCGACCCCGCCAACCCTGGCTGGCGGACGGTGCCGGGTTCTGCACGCCCCGCCGATTACCAGGGCGGCGGTCAGTCGCAGATCAGTGGTTACTACGACCCGATCCCGACTGCCGACTCGCCAAAGGGCTGGGTGTACGTGGTCGCCAACGACTTCGACCGCAGCCAGCCCGTACGCCTGTACCGGGCCAAGCCCGAGACGTTCACCGACCGCTCGAGCTGGCAGGGCTGGTCGGGCGTGCCCGGCGCGCAGGGTGGATGGAACAAGACGCCGACGCCACTATGGGGCGACAAGGTCGGCGAGATGAGCATCAAGCAGATCGACGGCAAGGCGGTGCTGTCCTACCTCAACACCACGACCGGCGACATGGAGGTGCGCGTGGCAGACGACCCGACGCGCCTCGGCACCGCTCCGGTGACGACAGTCGTCAAGCCTGCCGATTGGCCCGACCCCGCGGAGAGCTTGCCGCCGCCCGACGACAACCGGCTGGCTCAGCCGTATGGCGGCTACATCTCGCCCGGCTCGACGCTCGACGAGTTGCGAATCTTCATCAGTCAGTGGAACAACGCCCAGCCCAGAGCCCGAGCGCCGTACCGCGTCATCCAGTTCGCGGTGAACCCGTTCAAGCCCTAGTCAGCGGGTGTTTTTGCGGCTTCCGTCCGCAATGCGTCCGCAGCGCGACCAAATACCTGCTCGACGAGGCTCTGTGCTGCCGTCCGGGTGCGGTCGGCGGCGTTCGGCCAGAGGTGCGAATACGTGTCTAACGTGACGCTGGGGGCGGAGTGGCCCAAGGCCCACGGGACGGTGACGACGTCGCAACCCAGGCATCAGGCCGGGCCATCGCACAAATCGAAGTAATCCACAATGCACGCGGTGCAACGAGCAATGCGGTTGATGCGGTCTCGGAACTAAAGATTTGAGACGGGTCTACCCTCCGTCATACGGTTAGCGGACCGAGCCGGGTGATGCGGTCCCAAGGCCGGCGTCGCGAGTTTGTCCCCGCCGCGAACGGGCTCGATCAAGGACTGAGCCGTCCCGGCGGATCGCAGCATGCAGCGCGCTGGGCGGCCGTTTGCGAGCACTATCGACGGGCAGATGCAAACCGTCGAGATAGCGAAGTCCCACCAACTTCCACCCCATGGAGGAACAGCGATGTTCACCGGATCGGCCGGCTCGTGGCAACGGCTGGCGGAGGCTAGGAACGCATGATTCCGCGGCCCGGTGCTGTTATGGTTTGAGCTGCCCATGCCTTCGGGACAGTAGCTGGGGGAGTTGCAGGCACGATGTTTCGCGGTCCGGCCGCCCTGATGAAGCGACATGGCAGGGGCTGGCTGGTGTTCGGCGGCGGGAACGCTGTCCTCCTGATCGGGGCCGTGGTATTGATCCTGGCTCCCGTACACACCAAGGGGTTCGTCATGGCGGGGCTGGGCGTCGGGGCGGCGCTCTACGTGATGCTCGTGTCCTGGGGCCTCACGCCGAAATTCACTCCAGTGGAACTCTACGTCGATCAGAACGGTGTCTGGGCTGATGGCGCGGCACTGGTCGCGCGCAAAGACATCGGGCAGGCCCAGATCAGGCGCCCCATTGCCGCCGAAGAGCACCGCATCAACAACGCGGGTCGGATCTCCCACGTCACCCTGCCCGCCTACCCGATCACCGTCGAATTCTTCACAGCCCGCGGCCAGGTCGACGTGGTTCCCGGTAGCGACCAAGCCGCCGCCGCGATCCTGAGTGCCCTTGGTTTGCCCGTCGTATACGCGCCCGAATACCAGCGAAGCATGTCCTTCTTTCAATGGCGAACGCCGCAGTAGTCGTCGTGGTGCGTTCTCGCGGTGGTGGACGTTGGATCGTCACGCCGTTGACGTGCCAACCCGCACCGCGGGCATCGTGAAAAGCGGCCGGAATCCGCGGTCGGTGCGGGTGATCCTTGGCCTAGCGGCGCAGCCCAACCCGCAACGCCATATCAAAGTCCACGGGCTGGGGGCACCCGTGCCGAGCCGGCGCAGTGCTGGTGCGGCGCTGACTTTCCGCAAGAATTCGCCAAGGTGCATGCGACAGGATCCACCGACCAGCCAGTCAGCAGCAGCCACTTGTGGGGCAGCGAGTCGGTGAGCCTGAGTCGTTCCTGCGGTCGTACGTCGAGGATCCACGCCAGAAGACCAGCAAGTACCCGTGCTGCGCTTAGAAGGCCGCCGCGACGAGCAACGCCCACACCGAACTCGTGCGAGCCACCGGCCGGCTGGCCGACCCGACCGACCTTGCGTTCGACCGCGTCCACATCGACGACCCTGACGCCCTCTGCTGCGGCGGAGAGCAATAGGTTATGACCCTTTATTCATTCCAGCGTCAATTTATTCGGATGTGAGAGAACACCTTTCGACATTTCCTATTCGACCGCGGAACGACGATCCTTGGGAGGAGACTTCGAGGGGTGCCGCTCAGCCTTTGATCCGCACGACCACATTTAAGAAGCGTGTGAGGAGAATGAATTGAAGTACGCCATGACCTGGACGAACCGACTGGGCGGATCCGGCAAAGACAACGAAGATGGGGTACGCCGCGGTCTTGAGGTGTTTTCGAAGTGGCAGCCATCGGCGGGCACGACGTTCCACCAATTCGTCGGCCGAATCGACGGGGAAGGCGGCTTTGCCATCGTAGAAACCGAGAACCCGACAGAGCTGCTCACCGAAACGGCTAAGTTCGCCCCCTTTAACGTGTTCCATATTCATCCCGTCGTCGATATGGGTGAATGGGCGCAGGCCATGCAGGCGGGCATCGACTACCGAGCGTCGGGCGGCTAAAGCCGCGCGCCTCGCGCCGAAACTGCGGGGAGATCGACACTTTTCGCCAGAATACGATCTGTGCGCAGTCTCGACGGCACATGAGCGGCGCTAGATTTTCGACGTGTTGTGCCACGTCGCGCGCACTGCGACGTACCCGCTTCGCCGGAAGCTAACCGGCGCAGACGTTCGCACGGGTAAAGCGTTTTCAGTAGGTGGGGCTGTAGAAGATCGCGTCGTAGTCGCCGATCCAGCTGGGGCCCTTGCACGTCATCGGGATGCCATCGGGCGATTGCGCCGAACCCTTGTCCTTGGCGGCATCACACGGCGTGCCAAGTGGGCGGACACCGACCAGCGGTTTCGTCGGCACCCACTGGCTGCGCGACGAGCAGATGAACGTCGTCGTCCCCGAGGCGTTCAGGCCGAAGTCGTACCTGGTCCCGTACACACACGATCCGCCCTGCGTCGCGTCGTGCGGCACCCCGGGAACGCAGGCCGCACCGTCGCACCACGAGGCGGGCAGCGCCGACGCCGTTCCCGCCCAGATGAGAGGCGCGGCAACTGCTGCGCCGACGAGCGCGACTACACCCACGGTCTTCATTTCCGCCCCTTCGACCTGTTTGCTGTTGTAAGCCTGCCGGATAGCCTAGGGTCCTCGTGGCCTCGACGTACAGCCATTCGGTTCTTCAGCTTTCACAGCAAATACATAAGCCGATCATGCCTCACACCTCGCCCGCGTCGGCATGATCAATGACATGACCGAGACTGTTGAGCATCCGACCACTCCGACGACGACTGTCGATCCGCCGGCGCGGACCCGCACCGAGTCCAACGGGCTCTACCGCGTGCTCGCGTGGGTCGGCATCGTCGCCGGTGTCGTCTTCATCGTCGCCGTGGTGTTCTTCTCCGGCTTCTTCCTGGGCAAGCATTCCGGCGGAGGCTTCGGGCATGGCGGGCCGCACCTGGGCGGCGGCATGCACTTCTTCCATCGTGGGGGTCCCCCGGGCGGACCGATGGGACCCATGCCTGGCGGACCTGGCGGACCGGGCAACGTCGGACCTGGCAACGTCGGACCCGGAGTGCCTCCAGTCCCGCCACCCCCGCCGATCGCGCCACCGGCGCCTCGCCCGTAATCGGGGTCTGATTTCCAGATCGCGCGAAATCTCCGTCGGCTTTGGGTACACCGTCGGTGAGCCCGGTCGGCGACAGCCCACGACGAACGAGGAGACAACTGCATGACGGACAACGTGACGGACAATTTTGCGACGACGGACGCCGGCGCCCCCATACCCAGCCTCGAGCACTCGCTCACCGTCGGCCCGGACGGCCCGATTCTGCTGCAGGACCACTACCTGCTCGAGCAGATGGCCAACTTCAACCGCGAGCGCATCGCGGAACGCCAGCCGCACGCCAAGGGCGGCGGGGCGTTCGGCCACTTCGAGGTGACCGCCGACGTGAGTGACTTCACCAGAGCGGCGGTGTTCCAGCCCGGCACCAAGACCGACACGTTGATCCGTTTCTCCACCGTCGCGGGCGAGCGTGGCAGCCCCGACACCTGGCGGGACCCGCGCGGCTTCGCGCTGAAGTTCTACACCAGCGAGGGCAACTTCGACATGGTCGGCAACAACACCCCGGTGTTCTTCC
>JAVHWG010000031.1:0-3690 GCA_032159965.1 Mycobacterium sp. | reverse complement strand
AACGCCGGATGAGCCCGCAACCCCTGAGACGACTCATTCAGCACACCATCGCGATCCACCACGCCCTGCAACCCATCTGAACTACCCCAGGTTTAGTTCCGATCCCTGTAGGAGGATTGGAAGCTATGCCCCGTCAGTATTCGCCGGAGTTTCGGCAGCGTGCGTTGCGTTTGTTGGACACCACGATGGAAGCCTCGGAAGTGTCGGAGTTCGAGGCTATTAAGTCGGTGGCGAGCAAACTGGGTATCTCGGAGGAGTCGGTGCGCCGGTGGCGCCGCAAGGCCCAAGTCGATGCCGGTGAGCGTCCCGGCGTGACTAGCTCCGAGCATGCCGAGATCCGCCGGCTCAAGCGTGAGGTTTCCGAATTGCGCAGAGCCAACGAGATATTGAAATCTGCGTCCGCGTTTTTCGCAGCGGAGCTCGACCGCCCCGTGGCGAAATGATCGCGTTCATCGACGCCCATCGCGATCAGTTCGGGGTTGAGCTCATCTGTCGTGTTCTGCGGGCAGCAATCCCTGGCTTCTTCACCTCGCGGGGGTACCGGGCGGCTTTGACCCGTCCACCATCAGATCGCGAGATCCGCGATGAACAGCTGATCGCCGACCTGCATGCTGTGCACCAGCAGAACTACTCGGTGTACGGCGTGAAGAAGATGCACCAGGCCATGAAGCGGCGCGGCTGGCGCCTGGGTCGCGAGCAGACCCGGCGGTTAATGCGCACAGCGGGCTTGCGTGGGGTGCAGCGCGGCAAACCGGTGTTCACCACGATCACTGACCCCGCTTCGGTCCGACCTGGTGACTTGGTCAACCGGCAGTTCAAGGCGCCCGCCCCCAACCGGCTCTGGGTTGCTGACATCACCTTCGTGCGCACCTGGCAGGGCTTCTGTTACACCGCGTTCGTCACCGACGCGTGCACCAAAGCGATCAAGGGCTGGGCGGTCTCGGCGACGATGCGCACCGAAGACCTGCCCTTGCAGGCATTCAATCATGCTGTCTGGCAGTCGAACTCTAATCTTTCTGAGTTGGTGCATCATTCCGACCGCGGATCGCAGTACCTATCGCTGGCCTATACCGAACGGCTGGCTGAGCTCGGGATCGCTCCCTCGGTGGGGTCGCGCGGCGATAGTTATGACAACGCCCTTGCCGAGGCGGTTAACGCCGCCTATAAAGCCGAACTGATCAACCGCGGCAAGCCGTGGCGATGCGTCGACGACGTCGAACTGGCCACCGCCGAATGGGTGGCCTGGTACAACCAGGAACGCCTGCACGAAGCCCTCGGCTACCAAACCCCAGCCGAGTACGAGGCCGCGCCTCACAACCCGCGAGCCAGCCAACCCCGGCCCTCGCAACCGAGTAGGAACAAAACCTGGGGTAGTTCAATCGCCGCCCTGCACGAACTCGACCAGGCGGGCAGCCCGATCACCTTCGAATCCGTCGCGGACCACGCCGAGGACTCCCGATCCTGGCTCTACACCCGGAACGACCTCAAAGCCGAGATCCGGCGACTATGAGCCCTGCGCGGCCCACAACCGGAACGATCGCTGCCCTCGCGGCAACGCGCCACCGACGCTCGCTGCGTCAACGCCTCGACATCGCGACCAGCCGCAACAGCGAACTCGCCGAGGAGAGCCAGCGCGTGCGCCGCCAACCTTCCCACGCTCTCGGCCCAATTCCGCGACGACCGGCAAACCCGACCAACCACATTTTCGGTTCGGTAACAATCAGACTCTTCCGATCCAGCCGCCAGCTGCCTCGCCCGATGCCGAGTCGAGGACCGCATCCGCGAGGCCAAGGCCCCCGGGGGCGTAAGCTGCCCTCTCCCCGGGCCGATGCGAACGCGGCATGGCTAATCATCTTGGCAGCAACAGATTTGGTGGCGTGGACCGAACGATCGGCTTGCCCGAGCACCCCGATCTGGCTAAATGTGAGATCGCCACCTTCCGGTACCGGGTCCTGCACGTCGCCGCCTGCGTCACCCGCGGCGCCCGCCAAACCCGGTTACGCATCGACGCCACCTTGCGATGGGTCCACCACCATCTCCCAGGCATGGCTCCGGATGCGAGAAGCCTTCACTTGACGTCGCACCCCACCGCCCACCGGCCCTGGTGACCTGTTCCCGTCCGCCCACCGAGGGGTGTGCGTCAGACTTGTAGGTACCCGGGGTTGATCTTGAATTGAATGCGCTGGTCGAATTGGTCAGGCCGTGGCGGCGGTGTCGGTCTGGTTGTGCGAGTGTCCGGATCTGGCCCACCGGTTGCTGGCTTGTTGGCAGCGAAGGGTGAGGATGCCGGTGACGCCGAGGGATGCTCCAGCACATGCCGGACAGTTCCAGTCGTTGGCGGCCCAGGCTCGTTTGAACTCGGCGAGAACTGCTCCATCGCCGTAGGCGGTTGTCTTCGGTGCGGCCCGTCGTTCATGTTGTCACTCCGTGCTCGACGTGCTTGAGAACTAGCGGCGGTTTGCCTGGTCGCTGGTTTTAAGGGTGTCGTCGAGCCAATTGTAGATTCGCGCGATTGCCAGCCGTTGCGCTCCGACCTGGCAGTGCGCGTCGGCACCCTCGACCTCGGTGAACCGCAGGAGGGTTTTTGGGCAGGTCAAATGCTGGTACAGCAGCTCTGGCTCGGATAGCAGCTGGCCGTCTTCTGGGAAGAACACGTCGGAGTCGGCAGCACATACCAGGGTGGGGCAGCTGATGCGTTCGGCCACTCCGTCGCGCAGATTGTAGTCCAGGAAGGCGGCGATGAACGCGCGTGGAGTGGACGCGCCCATCGCGAAGCGGCCGTGCCCGATCGCCCACCGCATGGTGGGGCTCGTCGCGATCAGACCGTCGAGCAACGCATCGAGCTCGCCGTCGTGGTCGAGTCGCGTGCGGCGGACTAGCTCATCGCGGTCGAGCCCGAGCATCGCGGCCGTCGACGTGGCGGCGTCATAGATGCCGTCGAACGCCACCAGAGCAGCCAGGCGCGGCTCGAACGCCGCTGCGCGCGGCGCCAGTACCCCGCCCAGACTTAGCCCAAGCAGCGCAATCCGGTCGGGGTCCACGCTGGGTTCGGTGGCCAGCAGATAGTCCACTACCGGGCTGACGACGTGTTCCCAATCCGGCCGGAAGCACAGCTGGTGAAGGTGGATCGCGCTCGGCTGGCCTGGGCCGTCGAAGCTGAGCACATGGTAGCCGCGTTCCGCGCCGGCCTGCGCGCCAAAGAAATGCATCTCCTCGGCGCTGCCGTCGAATCCGGTATGCATGATCACGGTCGGATGAGGACCAGCTCCAGGCGCGCGGTAAAAGTAGCCGTGCAGCACAGTGTGCTGATAGGGGATCTCAACTTGCTCGACGGCGGTATCCAGGTCGGCCACCGCGGCGCGAAAGCAACTCACCGCGCACGAGTATGCGTGGCGAATCCGCGGGTCGTCGGGATTGTCGTGCAGGAAGAACTCGGCCATTCGGTAGTAGGTGGATGCCCTGAGGTAGCCCTCTCGGGCGCTGATCTTGTGCCCACCGGCCCTGGCCTGCTTGGCTTCGTCGGCAACTCGGTCAGCAGTGCCCAACCATGCATCATGCCAGCTGCCGTAGTCCCCGGGGCGGATCTGAGTCGCGGTGGCGAGAACCTCACCGAACTCCGACCCGCCGTAGGCGCCGTGGCCGAACACCCGCAGCGTCTCATACCAGAACTGCGGGTCGTCCTCAAAGAGC
>JAVHWG010000028.1:0-8601 GCA_032159965.1 Mycobacterium sp. | reverse complement strand
CATCATGACCACAGCAGAGAAATCCGACGCCGATACTGCCTCCGTCGAAGGACGCATCACCGACGAGGACATCGAACGGGCCACAGCGCAGATCGGCGTCCCCGTCTTCCAGCGCGACCAGGCGTGGAACAAGTTGCCGCAATCCGACGCCATCACCCACTTCGCATTTGGCTGCGGAGACGACAACCCGCTGTTCCACGACGCGGAGTACGGCCGCAACACCCGCTGGCACGGCCAGATCGCCCCGCCAACCTTCCCCATTACCACCGGATTGGACCAGACGCCCAAGTTCACTGATCCGGAACGCAAGAAGCTGTTCCGCGGTCTTTTCCGTGGCACCGGCAAGTACTACTCCGGCGTCAAATGGACTTGGTATCAACCCGTTTACGCGGGCCGCCTCGTGCTGATGGAGAACTTCACGCTCGACGTCGTAGTGAAGGAGAGCGAATTCTCCGGCGGGCGCTCGGTCAAGGAGACCTTCCGTTACCTTTACGTCGACGCCGACGGCAATCCGATCGCCACCCGCGACGAGTCCTACATCAACGCCGAGCGGCACGGCTCGAAGAAGTCCGGCAAACTCGCGGGAATCGAGCGGCAGCGCTGGACCGAGGAGGAGTTCGCCGAGGTCGAAGCGGCCTACGAGGCGGAGCAGCGCCGCGGCGCGGAGCCGCAATGGTGGGAGGACGTCAACGTCGGCGACGAACTGCCGTCGGTAATGAAGGGTCCGCTGACCGTGGTGGACATCATCAGCATGCACATGGGTTGGGGCTGGGGCGGTTACGGCGTCGGCCCGCTGAAGTTCGCCCATCAGCTGCGCAAACGGATGCCCGCGTTCTACCAGCCCGACGAGTACGGGGTACCGGACGTGGTGCAACGTCTGCACTGGGACCCCAGCCGTGCCCAGGCGCTCGGTATCCCGGCGCCCTACGACTACGGCCAGATGCGAGCGGCCTGGGTCAGCCACCTGTTGACCAACTGGATCGGCGACGACGGCTGGCTGGCCGAAATGGATCTGCAGATGCGCGGGTTCAACTACCACGGTGACATCCACCGCTGCACGGGGGCGGTGACCGCTAAGGGCGATGGTCCCACCGAAGCTGTGTCGCTGGAAGTGTTCGCCACCAACCAGCGCGACGAGGCAACCACGAAGGGCACCGCGAAGGTACTGTTGCCGTCGAAGAAGACCGGCGCAGTCGTTCTGCCGGTGCCCGACGAAGCACTGAGAAGGCGAGGGGCGCAGGTAGTCTCACGGATTTCAGGCAAGGTCGGCGAGGAGATGCGCCGAATCCACGGAGAGTGAAGGCATGAAGCGAAAAGTCTACGAAGCCGAACACGAGGCGCTGCGCGACACGACCAAGCAGTACATCGAGCGCGAGATCGCACCGAACGCCGAAAAGTGGGAGGCCGACCGCCTCGTCGACCGCTCCGCGTACGTCGCGGCAGGCAAGTACGGCCTCATCGGGTTCAACATGCCCGAGGAGTTCGGCGGCGGCGGCTCCGAGGACTTCCGCTTCAATGCCGTCATCAACGAGGAACTGTCCAAGTGGGGCACCGTCGCTCCGGCCTTGACGCTGCAGAACGACGTCGTCGGGCCCTACTTCAAGGGCCTGTGTACCGACGAGCAGAAACAACGATGGCTACCCGGCATCACCAGCGGCGAGATCATCGTCGCGATCGCGATGACCGAACCCGGCGCTGGAAGCGACCTGGCGGGCATCCGAACCTCTGGAGTGCGCGACGGTGACGACTGGATCGTCAACGGCTCCAAGACCTTCATCTCGTCGGGCATCAACTGCGATCTGGTCGTGGTCGTCACCCGAACCGATCCCGAGGCCGGGCACAAGGGCTTCACTCTTCTTGTCGTCGAGAGCGACATGGCGGGATTCACCCGCGGCCGCAAACTGGACAAAATGGGCCTGCATTCCCAGGACACCGCCGAACTGCACTTCGAGAACGTGCGGGTCCCTGCCGCCAACGTCCTAGGGCAGGAGGGCCGCGGCTTTTACCACCTCATGCACAATCTGCCCTCGGAACGGCTCTCCATCGCGATCTCGGCGATCGCCGGGGCCCGCGAGACATGGCGCCAGACCCTGCAATACGCCAAGGATCGCAAGGCTTTCGGACAGTCGATCGGCAGCTTCCAGCACAACAGGTTCCTGCTCGCCGAGATGGACACCGAACTGGATCTCGGTGAGCAGTACATCGACCGGTGCCTGCAGGCGGTAGTCGACGGAGACCTGACCGCGGTCGAGGCCGCCAAAGCCAAATGGTGGTGCACAGAGACCGCCAAGAAGGTCGTCGACGGGTGCGTGCAGCTGCACGGCGGCTACGGCTACATGAACGAATATCGCGTCGCGCGCGACTACGTTGACGTCCGGATACAGACCATATTCGGTGGCACCACCGAGATCATGAAAGACATCATCGGTCGCGACCTGGGTCTGTAATGGCGTTGCGGTGAACGGTATCTCGGTCAAGCACGACGGACCGGTCCTGCGATTACGGCTGAACCGACCGGAGAAGCTGAACGCCGTGGACAAACCGATGCTCGATGAGCTGTCGGGGCGGCTCGCTGACGCCGCGGTGG
Organism: Mycobacterium sp.; assembly: GCA_032159965.1. Taxonomy (GTDB): domain Bacteria; phylum Actinomycetota; class Actinomycetes; order Mycobacteriales; family Mycobacteriaceae; genus Mycobacterium. Next base: position 6,014 of record JAVHWG010000028.1, on the reverse strand, counting down.
CCGACTCGGTCCGCGCGGTGCTGCTCACCGGGGCCGGGCGGGCGTTCTGCTCCGGCGGTGACCTCACCGGCGGCGACACCAGAGGGGCCGCCGAGGCCGCCGGCGCGGTGGTGCGGGCGATCGCTGCCCTGCCCAAACCGGTGGTGGCCGGGGTGCATGGACCTGCTGTCGGGGTCGGCTGTCCGCTTGCGCTGGCTTGCGATCTGGTAGTGGCCTCGCGCGCGGCCTACTTCCAGTTGGCATTTACCCGGGTGGGGCTGATGCCAGACGGCGGTGCATCCGCCCTGGTGCCTGGGTTGATCGGTCGTGCGAGAGCCGCACGGATGGCAATGACAGCCGAAAAAATCAGTGCCGCAACGGCATTCGAGTGGGGAATGATCTCGTACCTGACATCCGAAGACGGCTATGAGGAGACTCTGGAACAGGTGGTCCAGTCGGTGGCAGGAGGGCCGACGGTATCCCTCGGCTGGACCAAGCGCGCGCTGGCCGCCGCCACTCTGGGCGAACTCGAATCAGTGCAGGCGATCGAAGTCGAGGGGCAGACGGCATTGGTTCAAACAGCCGATTTTCGCGAAGGCGTCTTGGCATTTAGGGAACGTCGTAGCCCGGACTTTCGTGGGCAGTGAACAAGGGAGAGATTCGGATGACAACCAAACGCGTGCGTGTCGACGGAGCGGATGTCGAGTACACCGATACGGGGACCGGCCCGACGGTGCTCTTCGTTCACGGCGTCTATGTGACCGGCGCCCTGTGGAATGACGTTGTCGCCGAACTGGGACAGGGCTTTCGATGTATCGCACCCACCTGGCCGCTGGGTGCGCACGGCACGTCGACAGATGGCGCCGACCTCGGCGCCGAAGTGGCCGCGCGGCGCATCGTGGGGTTCATGGACGGGCTCGACCTGACCGACGTCACAGTCGTGGCCAACGACACCGGCGGAGGCTTAGTGCTGACTTTGCTGGGCGATCCGTCACTGAATACTTCGCGAATCGCACGCTTAGTGCTCACCAATTGTGATAGCTACGAACACTTTCCGCCGGGAGCCTTCGCGCAGATAGTGAAACTGTGTCGGGTGAGCCCTGCGGCGGGCGGCGCGATCTTGCGATTGTTGGCCACTGGTCCGGGGCAGAAGTTCTTTCTGAAGGCCGTGTGCCGCAGGCCGCCGACGGCGGAGCGTCAGCGTGAGGTCTTCGGAGCGTTCGCCACAAGTGGTGCGGCGCGCCGCGATGCGGTGACAGTTACCGCTTCGCTGGATCCGGAGCTCACCCTGCGCGCCGTACCCGCGATCGAAGCGTTCGACCGACCCGTCACGCTGGCGTGGGGCACCGAGGACAAGCTATTCCCGCCCGAACATGTCCGGCGACTGCGCGATGCGTTCCCGCATGCCATGTTGATCGAGATCCCGAACTGCTCGACGTTCGTGATGCTCGATGCGCCGCAGAAGCTTGCCGCCGCTATCCAGGACGGAGTCGGACTCTGATGGACTTGAATCTGGCCGGTGCGGCGGTGTGCGTTCAGGGTGGCAGCAAGGGCATGGGGCGCGCGGCCGCCGAGTGCTTCGCCACTGACGGTGCCCGGGTGGCCGTCATGGCACGTGGCCGCGAAGCGCTCGACGAGACGGTGGCGCGACTTACCGAGCTCGGCAGTCCCGACGCCGTGGGACTTTCGCTGGATGCCAGCGATGGCACGAGCATCATCGACGGATTCGCGAAACTGGCAGAACGTTGGGGTGAGCTGAACTCACTTGTCTGCGCCGTTGGGCCCGATGTGTCACAACTGCCCTGGCACCAAGTGTCCGATGAACAGTTTCTCGATGCATTCACTGTCGGCGCTCTGAGCGCCGTTCGCTCGGCGCGCGCCGCTCTTCCGTTGCTTCGGGCGGCCAAATGGGCCCGGATCGTCAACCTGGCGGCGATGTCTGCGCGCAGCCAGGGTTTCGGGCTGATCGAATACACCGCCGCTAAGGCGGCGCTGACCAGCATCACCAAGAACCTGTCGCTAGAGCTGGCAGCGGACGGAATCCTGGCCAACACCGTTTCGCCCGGCACTTACGTCTCCGACCAGATGAAGCAATTCATCGCCACGCTCCCTGCCGAGGCCGGAGTCAGCGCAGACGACCCACGATCGGTGATGGCTTACATCTCGGAATTCTTCGGCGTGCGCGCCGATCTTGGCCGCGCGGGCGTCCCGTCCGACATTGCGCCGGTGATCTGCTTCCTGGCGTCCGAACGCAACACATACACGACCGGAGCCAACGTCAACGTGGACGGCGGTTCGGCCTTCTACGCCTGAATCTGCGGTCCGATGTCAGCGGACTACTCCTCGGTGGTAGGCCACCGACCCCTGGCTATTCGCTCACCACCGCGTCCGCGAACAGGTTCGCGACTTCCGACTCGGCATACCCCAGTTCAGTCAGGATCTCGCGCGAATGTTCACCTCTGGCCGGCCCGGCGCGATGCACCTCGTGCTGTTCGTCGTCGAACTGAAGCGGAGCGGCCGCGAGCCGCAGGTTCGGCTGATCGGGGTGCGTCATCAGGTACCCGTTGTCGATCGTCGCGGCGTCGGCGAGAACGTCTGTCGGAGTGGAGAAGAACGAGAAGATGCAATCGTGGGCCCGCAGCTTCTCGGTGAGGGTTCCGCGGTCCAAGGAGCCGATCACCAGGCCGATGCGCTCCACCAATCGCGGCCACACCGCCTTGCGTGATTCCGCGTCGACGCCGTGCTCGCCGAAACCGTCGATACCGAGCGCCGTACATAACGGCACCCAGCTGCGTCCTTCGTCGATCATCATCAGTGCCACCCAGTAGCCGTCGGAGGTGCGGTACTGGCGCATCAGCGGTGACAGCATCTCCTGCGGTGGCGTTGGCATCTGCTCGCCCATCAACGAGGCATAGGCGAGATCCGGCGCGAGCGCCCACGCCGCGCTGGCCAGCAATGACGAATCGACGACGATGCCCTTGCCGGTCCGAAGTACGTGCACCAGGCCGGCGCAGATTCCGCCTGCGAGGAACATTCCGGTGGGGAAGTCACCGAGGCCAGGACGTTGTTGCACCGGCCGCGACGCATCGGCCGCGGTGAGCACGTGCGCGACGCCGCCACGGGCCCAATACGACACCCCGTCATAGCCGCCGGCCTCGGCGTCGTCACCCCGCTGGCCCTGTCCGTGACCCTTGGCGTAGACAAGCTTGGGGTTGATGGCCATCAGGTCGGCCGGCTCGGTGTGCAACTTGCGTCGCACCCGCGGTAGCTGGTTGGTGATGTAGACCTCTGCCCACCGCACCAAGCGTTCGAAAACCTCGCGGCCACGGTCGGTTTCGACGTCCAGACAGATGCCGCGTTTATTGCGGTTGCAGAACTCGAACAGGTAGTCGTAGCCGTCGCGGCTGGCCACCATGCCGCGACCGATGATGGTGCGCATCGGATCGCCGGTCGGGCGCTCGATCTTGATCACGTCGGCGCCGAAGTCGGCCAGCGCGGCCGCGGCCGAAGGCACGAAACCATGCTCGGAGAAGTCCAGAACCCTTATGCCGTCTAGCGGTTTTGTCACTCGTCGATCGTAGAGGCCGATATCGCCGCGGTGCGCCGTTAGATATTTAACTTAGTTAGCGTCTAGCGCCCGACCAGCGCGGGTTGGCCTGTTCGGCCAGACCAGCCAGGATTCACACCGGAAGCAGTCATGACCAAGGCAAGGGGTAACCGTGACAGGTTCTTCCATGCCTGACGCCGTTGGCTTCATCGGAGCAGGCCAGCTCGGTGAGCCGATGGTGGCGCGATTGCTCGATCAAGGACATGACGTCCTGGTCTACGCGCGCCGCGACGATGTCCGCGACCGCGTGCGGAATCTCGGCGCGTCGCTGGCCGGCTCCGTGCTCGACGTCGCCGCCGCCAGCGACGTCCTCATCTCCTGCCTGTTCTCCGACGCTCAGCTCCGCGAGTTAGGTTCCGGGCCAAGGGGATTCATCGCCAATGCCAAAACGGGTGCGGTCTTCGTGTCCCACACGACGGGTACCTTGGCGACACTGACCGCTCTGGTCGCCGGGTCGGCGACGGCGCCCACAGTCCTGGATGCCCCGGTGAGTGGCACCACCGACGACATCGCCGCAGGCAAGCTCACGGTACTGATCGGCGGCCCCGCCGAGGCGGTCGAACGGGTGCGTCCGGTGCTCAAGGCGTACGCCGACCCGATCGTCGCAACCGGAGCCCTGGGTAGCGCGCTGGACATCAAGTTGATCAATAACCTGCTGTTCGCCGCGAACGCACAACTTGTTGCGGCGGCCGCGCAGCTTGGTCAGCGGCTCGGAGTCGAGGAGGCCAATTTGCTTGCCGCGCTGTCGGTGTGCAGCGGCGGAAGCAATGCTTCCTCCTATGCCGCGAGGGTTGGCGGAGTCCGACATTTCGCCGCGATGGCGGCCCCTTTCCTCCGCAAGGACGTTGCCGCTTGCCTGACTGCCGCAGAGTCGGCCGATGCCGATCTGGGGTTGCTTGGCGAGGTCGTACAGACCGGATTGTTAGACCTCACAGGAGAAGTGTGACCAACACCTACGAATACATGACCGCGGGCTCGGGTTCGGGCTACTAAACCGACTTCGCGGCTCCGCTGATAGATCAGCCCTTGGCGCTGGTTACCAAGTCGGCGATGTCAACGAACTTGACCCGCGGCCGCGAAGCCTCGGCGCCACGCTTGCGCTCGGCTGCGTCGATCGCCCGCCAACCGTCCCAATTGACCGGAGTGGCGCCGCGCTCAGCGAGCAGGGTGGCGATCTCCTCGCGGCCGCCGACGTCGCGAGCGAGTAGACCGGCGTCGAAGTCATCGAGCAGATTGCCGACCGTCTCCTCCGCGCAGTTCCGGTTCGTGCCGATCACGCCACGCGGTCCTCGCTTTATCCAGCCCGTCACGTAAACACCGGGCAACGCGTTGCCGTCATCGTCGATGACCCTGCCACGGTCATTGAGCACAACACCTTTGGCCTCGTCGAAGGGCAGCTTTTCGATGGCCGATCCCCGATAGCCAATCGAGCGCAGGATCAACGGCGTTTCGATCACCTCGGTGTCTCCCGACGGGTCACCAGGGATCAGTCCGCCATCCTCGTCGAGGTGATTCGAGGCGATGCGCAGTCCCTCGGCGCGTTCCGATCCGATGATTTCGGCGGGCGAGGTGAGAAAGCGGAACACGATTCGCTTGTTGTCTGGGTTGTTCGGCTTGTCGGCGTACTCACGGGCGATCTGTAGCTTGAGTTCGGTTTCGACGTTGTCGGTGGAATTAGCTTGCAACTCGGCGCTGTCGATCACCACATCCACCCCCGATAGATGGCCCAAGGCCAGGAATTCGCCGGCTGAGAATGCGGCATCCCTGGGCCCACGTCGGCCGAGGATGACAACTTCACGGATATTGCTGTGCGACAACGCGTCTAGCGCATGTTCGGCAATGTCGGTCTGAGCTAGTCGATCCGGATCGAGTAATAACACGCGCGCCACGTCGAGGGCGACGTTGCCGTTGCCGACGATCACGGCCCGTTCGCCGGAAAGGTCGAAATCGTGTTCGGCGTGGTCGGGATGTCCGTTGTACCAACCGACGAAGTCCACCGCCGAATGGTTGCCGGCGAGGTTCTCGCCCGCAATGTCGAGCTCGCGGCTGCGGGATGCCCCGACGGCATACACGACGGCGTGGTGGTGGGCGAGCAGGTCGTCGTGTGTCAGGTCTTTGCCGATCTCAACATTGAGGTGACAGCCGAAGCGATTGTTGCGGAAGACGTGGTCGAAGATCCGCACCACGGATTTGGTGTGCTGATGGTCCGGGGCCACTCCGGCCCGGATCAGACCGAACGGTGTGGGGAGCCGCTCGAACAGATCGACCTCAACACCCTCGACTCCGATCAGCGCATTCGCCGCATAGCACGCGGCAGGTCCCGCACCCACGATGGCGACGCGCAGCGACCCCGGCGTCACCGATCGCTGCTGGGCGGGTTCAGCGGGAGCGTCGGGCTCGAGCGGGTGGCGTTCGAAGTAGCCTGCGT